>NZ_JBUXLH010000001.1:0-253293 GCF_055193055.1 Moraxella sp. I5G
GTTTGGGCGAATAATCATAAAATAAAAAATAGCAAAAAACGCTAATGGTAATGCTAATGAGCTTAGTAAAGATGGCTGTTCAGGTGCTGCTGCAGCCAATAAAGACAATAACATGTTTGCTCCTAATTTTTTAAACTAATTTTTACAAAAATACCCTATATCATACCATATTTTAAAAAATCAAGGGGATAACTTTTACAATTAATACTGTTATGGTGATGCCGTTAAATGGCTTTGACCAGCCCATTTTATTTTACTTGCAGTTAGTTGATTTTTGTCTTAATATTACACTTTTACTTTGGTTTTTTAAACATATGCCCCGATGTAGTTTATTAGCTCTTTTGCCTAATTTACCCAAAACTTGTCTTTTTTTCTTATCTATTTTTTCTGTTAGTGCTTTTGCTGGTGATGGTACCCAAGTCGCAACCAGTACCAATGTTGCGTTGCTTATTTTTTATATTTCATTGTCATTGATTGTTTCTTTTATTTGTTCAATTTCAGAAGCAACATTGCTCACGATGACACCAAGTTACATCCAAACCATCAAAGAAGACGCGCCAAAAATCGCTCAAATGCTTGAAGATGTTAAAGTCAACAACATTGAAAAATCCATTTCATCCATTCTAACGTTAAATACAGTTGCTCACACATTAGGTAGTCTTGGGGCGGGCGCTCAAGCGGTGATTGTCTTTGGTAATGTTTGGTTTGGAGTATTTAGTGGAGTGATGACTGTGGTGATTTTAATTGGTACAGAAATCATTCCAAAAACACTAGGAACATCCTATTGGCGAAAATTTGCTGTGCCTGTTGCTTATTATGTCAAAGGCATCAATGTTTTATTATTTCCAATTGTCTGGCTGGCTGAAAAAATCTCTCGACTTTTAACTAAGGGTAATACCCAAAATGACTTTAGCCGCCATGAATTTATTGCTCTTGCTAATGCGGGTGAAAGCTCAGGACAAATGACTGCTCTTGAAACTCGGATTATTAAAAATTCGCTGGCGCTTAGCCGAATTAACGTTGAAGATATCGTTACACCGCGTTCAGTCGTTACGGCGTTTGATGAAAATATGAGCGTGGGGGATGTTTTTGCATTGTATCCAAAACTGATGTTTTCACGTTTTCCAATTTTTGATGATGATGACTTGGATAACGCTACAGGGTTTGTTTTAAAAACCGATTTGCTCATCGCAAAAGCTAATCAAGAAATTCATACACCCATCAAACAATTTAAGCGCGATATCACCTTTGTGTTTGCAAAAATGAAACTGTTTGATTTATTGGATTTGATGTTAAAAAATCATGTGCATATTGCACTGGTGGTTGGTGAGTTTGGCGAAGTCAAGGGTTTGGTAAGTCTAGAAGATGTTTTAGAGACTCTTTTGGGGCTTGAGATTATTGATGAAATTGACCGTGTAGAAGACATGCAGATTCTTGCCCAGCAACTGATGGAGCGTCGTATGCATCGGCTTGGGGCAACTCTTGAAAATGATGACGAGTCAATTGACGATAAAAGCAATAAATAAGCCGATAAGCGCAAATATTCGTTAATTTTGTATAAAATGCAACAAAATATTACAAAACAGTCATGATTCTTTAGAACTTGACTGTTATTTTACAACCAAGCCAGCCAATTAATAAAATTAGGATACAATCAATGCATGTTTTTTATAATAATCAAAAATTATCATTGCTAAAAGCCACCTCCAAATGGCTTGGTTTTGGAGCTGCAATGATGATAAGTGTATCAGCTTATGCCATCAGTGAAGCGCAAACGCAAACCTTTGCTCGTCTGATGAGCGCATCGGCAAATCAGCAAAATATTGGTCAAATCGCAGGGCTGATTGATGATAATGCAGTCATTTCTTTAACTCGTCAAAATAAAACCATTACCTTAGATAAAAACGCATATTTGCAATTGTTACAAAAAGGTTGGGCAGAATCGACCCATTATTATTACACAATTCATTTAAATGATGTTGTGATTAGTGGCGACCAAGCGCGAGCTCAGGTTGTCACTACAGAAACTTGGACAAACAAGGATGGAAAAAAAGTAACTTTAAAATCCAATTCCCGAGCAACTTTAGTACAGTCGGGAAATAATGCCATTTTATTGCGTATGGTGTCACAAATTAGCATTAATTGAAATTGTTATAAATTATAACAAGATGCAAAAGGATGTGTAGATGATTTGCATTTTTAACTTTGCTTAATAAATCAGCTGTATTATAATGCAGTCAGTTGGTCTATTTGTTATGTTGTTTTTGATAAAATCACGATTATAGCAATATCACTGTCAATACAATCGCTTTTTACACATAGGACAATCCATCCATGAAATCTATTCAGTTTAATAAATTAGCCCCCCATACTTTATTAAAACCATTAGTCATCTCCATTTCTTCATGTTTATTGTTTGCCTGTGCAAGTACCCCTAAAGCGAACAATGACAGTCAATCTGTCAAACCAAGTGCAACCGTGTCATCTGCACCAATACCAACTTATACCCCAAAAACCAAAGCCAGGACATCCACCACATCTTCACAAACCACCTATGCAGGTGTCCTTGACCAAGCTACTTTAGATGAATTGGAAGATTTGCTACAAGCAACCGATATGAGCATGGTGGAAGGTGATAAATTAACCGTGCAGCGTTATGGAAATTTGTGGGATAGGGTACGACGTGGTTATCGTATGAGCCATATGCAAAATTCACGTATTGAGGCTCAAAAATCTTGGTTTTACAGCCGTCAAGATTACCTAAATCGCTTAGCTGCTAGAACGTCGCGTTATTTATATCATACCGTTACCGAAGCTGAACGACGTGGCATTCCGACTGAATTGGCGTTATTACCCATCATTGAAAGTTCCTATGATCCATCAGCCACCAGTAACGCAGCAGCAGCAGGTCTTTGGCAATTTATTCCAAGCACAGGGCGAATTTATGGTTTAAACCAAAGTACGACTTATGACGGACGTCGTGATATTATTGAGTCCACACGTGCAGCTTATGATTTTTTAACCAGTTTGTACAATCAATTTGGTAGCTGGGAGCTGGCATTAGCAGCTTATAATGCTGGTCCAGGTCGAATTCAGCGGGCGATTAATGCTAATAGAAATGCAGGGCTACCAACCGATTATTGGTCACTGCGTTTGCCAACTGAAACAATGAACTATGTACCGCGATTTATGGCAGTTGCTCAAATTGTTGCAGCTCCAGAGAGTTACGGCGTCTATTTACCAGCCATTGCCAACCATTCACATTTTAGAGCGGTGCCTGCTAACTTTGGCGTGAGCTTGTATGATGTATCAAGCGTTACAGGTGTGCCAGTTGATGAGCTACGGTTGCTAAACCCTGCATTGATTAATTTTAGCGTGGACAGTTCAGGGCCTGGTCGGGTAATTGTGCCAAACAGTGTATCGGCAGCGCTGGATTCACGCTTAACATCATTGCGTGGTTATGGTTATGGTGCATCCACCTATACCGCAAGCAACAGTTACGTTGTGCCAAAAATGGGGACAAATAATAAAAATGACGCTTTATTTAAAGAACTGGCTTCAGCAAATACATTGCCAACTACTAGCGTTCAAATCACTCCCCAAAATACCATCATTCAAGAACCACCGTTATCTAGTGAAGAAAGAGATTTTATTGCAGCTCAAATTCAGGCAAACACCATTGAAAACGTAGAACCGATTTCTAGTGATGGTAATATTGAGTTTGTAGCATTACAAACTGGTCAATCTGTCTTAGAAGCACGCGGTGAGATTAAAAGTTTAAGTTTTAACGCTCCAAGTACCACAGTTAAAACTGTAGAAGATGATTCCCAAAGCAATAATCCAACTGGCAATATTCCAACCATCACTGAAGAGATTACAAAAGTAACAACGACTACAGAACTTGAAGTAAATTCGCCAAACAAACCGTCATCTTTATCAAAACCTGAAAAACCTACAGCTGTCAAAGCTCAATCAAAACCTGAAACTAAACCAACTCAGCCAAAAGTTAAATCCGACCGTTATAAGGTAGTGGCAGGTGATACATTATCGGGTATTGCTGAAGCGCATGGGTTAAGTGTCAGTCAGCTTGCAAGTTATAATAATATCAGTGCAACTACACATGTAAGAGCAGGTCAGCGCTTGTGGCTTGTGCCGGGTAAGGCCACTACCATACCTATGGCACCCAAAACAACCAGTGCTAGCGCAAAAACCACCATTTATGTTGTACAAAGTGGTGAAAGTTTGACATCCATTGCGCGTAAATACAACACCACGGTACAAGATTTAGCGGCATTAAATGGCTTGTCAGTTACTGATGGTGTATTGGTTGGTCAAAAATTGCAAGTGCCATCAGATATCAAAGCGCCCGTAAAAACCCAAACTACCAAAACAGAAACTAAACCTAGTGATGTTAAATCAGATGTTAAAGCCAGTAGTCAATCTGTAAAATACACCATTCAGTCTGGTGATAGTTTGACGAGTGTTTCTACTAAATATGGCATTACAGTAGATGAATTAGCTGCAGCAAATAATTTAGATAGAAATGCTAAATTAATTCACGGCAAAATATTGACCATACCAGCTTCTGGCACAGTAAAAGTGCCAGCAAAACCGCAGTCAAAACCTGAAACCAAACCAAAGGTTGACCCAAAAACTGAAATCAAAAAGGCAGATAAAAAAGAAGAAGTAAAAACTGAAATGGCAAAAGGAAAAATCATTAAAAATACTGAAAATTATACAGTACAGTCTGGTGATACCCTTGCAGGATTGGCAAAAAAACACAATGTTGTTATTGCCGATTTGGCGGCAACTAATCATTTATCCACACAAGCTCAGCTTAAACGTGGGCAAGTGATTAAGGTACCAGTTTCTGCCAAACCTGAAAAAACAGATGTTAAAAAATCAGAAACTAAAAAACAAACCACTAAAGAAAATAAAAAAGATTCAGATAAAACAACTACTTATACAGTAAAATCAGGTGATAATTTGACATCAGTGGCAAAACATCATGGTATCAGTGTGGCAGAGCTTGCAAAACTCAATAAACTGGATAGTAATGCAGCTTTAAAATCTGGACAAAAATTGATTGTGCCTAAAAAGTAAATTTATGCAATAAGTAATAAAGCACCTTAACTCTTTGGAATTAAGGTGCTTTATGATTAAAAGCGTTAGGAAATTAGGAAAGAAGATTAAAAGAAAAAGTCGCCCTAAAAAAGAGCGACTATAATTAATTCAAAGTAATCATCAATTATTTGATTTTTGCTTCTTTGAATAGAACATGCTGGCGAATTTTCGGATCAAATTTTTTGATTTCCATTTTACCAGGCATTGTACGCTTATTTTTGGTAGTTGTGTAAAAATAACCAGTACCAGCGGTAGAAACAAGTTTGATTTTATCTCTCATAACAGTATCCTTTTGTAATTAACAAAACTTAAATGTTTTGACCAGCAGCGCGCAAATCAGCAAGCACTTTATCAATGCCATGCTTGTCAATGATGCGCATGCCTTTAGAAGATACGCGAAGACGCACAAAACGGTTTTCAGATTCTACCCAAAAACGATGATTGTGTAGATTTGGTAAAAAACGACGACGAGTTTTATTATTAGCGTGTGATACGTTGTTACCCACTAGTGGGCGTTTTCCAGTCACTTGACATACGCGAGACATGGTGAAACTCCTATAAAATCATGGCACGGATATTGAGCGGTATCGGTTGTGCCGTTTGGACAAGGCGCGATTATTAATGGTATGGACATAGCACTTTTTTGACCAAACTTACAAGGTTACGCCATTCTTTTTTGTCGTTAAAGGCGACAACAAGCAAGAAGTAGCAGAAAAAATCAAAGCCCAAATTCTACATGAAATTTAGCAATTTTTCAAGCAGAATTTGGGTAATCTTAATAAAAATTAGCGCAATGTTAAAGCATTGACAGGCATGGCAAAAGCTAACCAGCCATAATGAATAAAGTTTCGAATATTGGCGTGGTTGTCGCCTTTGGGGTCAGCTAAAACGGCTTGATAATGCTCAGCAAATAATTTTAATGTATCTAATTGGCTAAGATTATGCAATTTTGCAAGGCTAAAAATTTTAGCACTACCTTCATTTGTACCTGCTGGATTAACCAGCTCGCCATTATAAAACTCCACAGGTATATAAGTATAATTTGCTTCAATGAATGCCAATACATCTTTAAAAAACAATTCACCCTTATCAATACCGTGTAACAGTCGTGAAATGTCAGTATTCATATTTACAGTTTTACTCTTTTGCATCAATTACTAGATAGAACTAGTTTTATGAAATTTATTTTCATGAATATTAACGATTAAAGTAATCATCATCAAACGAAGGTGGGGCAAAATTGCCTTGTTGCTCTAAATGGCTCATATGCATTTGCATGGAGCGCTCATGTTGGATACGTTGATAAATTTCCTCACGATGCACCGCGATATCTTTGGGGGCATTGACACCCAAACGCACCTGATTACCTTTAACACCAAGAACAGTAATGCTGACTTCATTGCCAATCATTAAAGTTTCGCCAACACGACGAGTTAAAATTAACATAACAAGCTCCTTGTTTTTGTGGGAAAATAAAAATAAAAATACCCAAACCATCATTATAAAGTGGTTTGGGTAAATTGTCAGCTTTTTTTTAAAAAACAGCTATGAAAGTAAAGAAAAATTACAATCCTGCAACCTTGCTTTCACCGTCAACGCGATCAAGACCAAAAGCTGTATGTAATGTTTTAACTGCTTTTTCCAAATGCTGTTCTTGAATTAATACAGACACTTTAATTTCACTGGTGGAAATCATTTGTAGATTGATATTGTTGCTAGCTAGTGCATCAAACATTTTGCTTGCTACCCCTGCGTGAGAGCGCATACCAACACCCACCACAGAAACTTTAACAACATCGGTTGAGCCTGTAATTTCAGTGGCGCCAATATCGTCTTTTACACGTTCGTTTAAGATTTTTAGAGCTTTATCGTAATCGCCACGCTGTACAGTAAAACTAAAATCTGTCATGCCGTCAATAGATGCATTTTGAATAATCATGTCAATTTCAATATTAGCAGCGCCAATTGGGCTTAAAATGGCGGAGGCAATCCCAGGTCTATCTGGTACGCCACGAACTGTAATTTTTGCTTCATCTTTATTGAACGCAATGCCTGAAATAACCGCACGTTCCATATCATCTCCTTCATCAACGGTAATGAGTGTACCCACATTTTTTCTGAATTCATCATCAAACGCACCATCAGTGCCTTCATCAAAGCTGGATAGAACTCGCAATGGAACTTTGTATTTACCTGCAAATTCCACTGAGCGAATTTGCAATACTTTCGAACCTAAAGATGCCATTTCCAGCATTTCTTCAAAGGTAATTTTGTTTAGTTTTTTGGCTTTGGGGGTGATGCGTGGGTCAGTAGTATAAACACCATCAACATCGGTATAAATTTGACATTCATCAGCACCGATAGCGGCAGCGATAGCAACCCCCGTGGTGTCAGAACCGCCACGACCCAAGGTGGTCAAGTCATTAAATTCGTTTACGCCCTGAAATCCTGCAACAACTAAAACTTTACCATCAGAAAGCTCACGCTTGATATTTTCAGCATCAATATCTTCAATACGTGCTTTGGTGTGAGTGTTATCGGTTTTAATAGCAACTTGACGACCAGTCATAGATTTGGCATTGATGCCTAAATCTTTTAATGCCATTGCTAATAAAGCAATAGATACTTGTTCACCCGTGGCAACCATTTGGTCATACTCACGCATATCAGGGTCGCGACTGATTTCGTGCGCCAATCCAATTAAACGATTAGTTTCACCACTCATGGCAGAAACCACTACCACCACTTGATGACCATGGTCATGCCAGCGTTTGACACGTGCTGCAACGTTTTTAATGCGACTGGTATTCCCCATTGAGGTGCCGCCGTATTTTTGTACAATTAATGCCATGATATGTTGCCTTAATTTATAACATCAAAAGAACGGTTAAAATAATAATAAAAAGTCAAGCCCGCTATATTACTATATTTAGCAAACTTTGTCGCCCTAAATTATTTATTTATCAAAAATTCCAAATAATAATTTAGGGCAATAAATCTGCTAAAATAAATTTAGTAATTGATTTATTGTGTCAAACGAGCAGTCAGGTCTTGATGTAAATTTGCTAAAATGGTGTTAAGCTGCTCACCATTTTTAGCGCCACCTTGAGCATAATCGGCTTTACCGCCGCCTTTACCACCAAGTTCGTTAGCTAGTGTACGAATGATATCGCCAGCTTTGATTTTATCTTGTAACGTTTTGCTAACACTAGCAGCCAACGCCAAATCATCGCCATTTTTTCCAACTAACACAATAACTGAGTCATCAAAATGTGATTTTAAACTGTCTATCAAGGTGCGAATGACTTTTCCATCAACGTCAGATACCATTTCTACTAACAAATTAACTGTACCAATTTTTTGCACGTTAGCAAGTAGAGTTTTAGCTTGATGATGTGCTAATTTTTGATTTAGATGCTCAATTTGTTTTTCAAGTTCTTGATTTTGTTTGTTTAAGTTGGTAATTCGCGTTTGAATCTCTTCACGCTTAGCTTTAAAATCTCCCGCAATACTGCTTAAAAT
Organism: Moraxella sp. I5G; assembly: GCF_055193055.1. Classification (NCBI taxonomy): domain Bacteria; kingdom Pseudomonadati; phylum Pseudomonadota; class Gammaproteobacteria; order Moraxellales; family Moraxellaceae; genus Moraxella; species Moraxella sp. I5G. The sequence goes on from NZ_JBUXLH010000001.1 coordinate 8,647, forward strand.
CTGTTCACCTGTTTCCACATAGCGCACTGCTGCCATGCCTGTTAAGGCCTCAATTCGGCGAATACCTGCTGCAATACCGCCTTGACTGATGATTTTGAACAATCCAATTTCTCCAGTTTGCGAAACGTGTAGACCGCCACATAATTCAATAGAAAATGGCACATCATCCGTTTTTTGTCCCATGCTCAAAACACGGACATGTTCACCATATTTTTCGCCAAATAACGCCATTGCGCCTTTTTTCACCGCACTGTCAATGTCCATCTCTTCAACCATAACATTGGTATTGGCTTGAATTTGAGCATTAACCAAGCGTTCTACTTGAATAAGCTGGTCATCGCTGATGGGCTTATCATAAGAAAAATCAAAGCGTAAAATCTCACTGGACACCAAAGAACCTTTTTGGGTAACTTCTGTACCTAAAATTTGGCGTAAGGCAGCGTGCAATAGGTGAGTTGCTGAATGGTTCTTTGCACTAGCACGACGAACTTCTTCTAATACTTGAGCAGAGGCAGGCTGATGATTTTGAATTTGACCTAAAATAACAGTGCCATAATGAACAATTGTGTTGCCTGATTTTTTAGTATCGTGTACGCGAAAGGTGCCTGTTTGAGTACTGATTTCACCAATTTCGCCAACTTGACCACCACTTTCAGCGTAGAAGGGGGTTTGATTGAGTATCAAAGCACCTTTACTGCCTTCTTCTAAAATCTCAGTTTTTTTGCCATTTTCATACAAATTGGTAATTTGACTGTTATAACTGCTAAAACCATAACCAACAAATTCACTTGGATTGCCATCAGTAATAACATCGGTGTAATCCATATCAAATTTACCAGCCTCTCTGGCACGGCGACGCTGTTCTTGCATACATTCATTAAAGCCTGATTCATCAATTCCAATACCACGCTCTCTGGCAATATCAGCGGTTAAATCAACCGGGAATCCGTAAGTATCATATAGTTTAAAGACTGTTTCACCTGCCAATGTATCGCCTGTTGTTAAATTGTGCAGTTCACCAGACAATAGACGCAAACCTTGAGCCAAAGTTTTGGCAAATTGTTCTTCTTCTTTTAAAATGATGGCTTGAATATGTTCTTGTTTTTCAGCAAGTTCTGGATAGGCTTGACCCATTTGTTTAACCAGTTCGGGCACTAGCTTATAAAAAAAGACGTCATTGGCTCCAAGTTTATTGCCATGACGCACCGCACGGCGAATAATACGGCGCAACACATAGCCACGTCCTTCATTGCTAGGGCGCACCCCGTCAGCGATTAAAAACGAAACTGCACGAATATGGTCAGCAATCACCTTAAAAGAAGGTTCATATGTGCTTGGTACCCCAATGATTTGGGCGGCTTTATCCATTAGATGAATAAATAAATCCACTTCATAGTTGCCAAATTTACCTTGCATAATAGAACTGATGCGTTCAAGTCCCATGCCTGTATCAACAGATGGTTTTGGCAAAGGTAATAAACTACCATCTTTTTGGCGGTTAAATTGCATAAAAACGCAGTTCCACACTTCTACATAGCGGTCCCCATCTTCTTCAGGCGTTCCAGGAAGACCGCCTGCAATTTGTTCGCCATAATCATAAAAAATCTCAGTGCAAGGACCACAAGGACCCGTATCGCCCATAGTCCAAAAATTATCTGATGCGTAAAGTTCACCTTTATTATCGCCAATTCGAATGATTCGGCTAGCTTCTAAGCCAATATCTTTATGCCAAATATCATAGGCTTCATCATCGGTGTGATATACTGTAACATATAAACGGTCTTTGGGTAGGGAAAGCCAATTGTCAGCAGTTAAAAATTCCCAAGCAAAATTGATGGCGTCTTTTTTAAAATAATCCCCAAAACTAAAATTACCCATCATCTCAAAAAAAGTATGATGTCTGGCAGTATAACCAACGTTATCTAAGTCGTTGTGTTTTCCTCCAGCACGCACGCATTTTTGAGAAGTGACTGCGCGACTGTAATCACGTTTTTCTACGCCCAAAAAAGTATCTTTAAATTGGTTCATGCCAGCGTTGGTAAATAAAAGTGTTGGGTCATTGTGAGGAATCAGGCTTGATGACGCAACGTGTGTGTGGTTTTTGCTTACAAAAAAATCAATAAAGGCTTGACGCACTTCATGTAACTGCATTGTTTTTTTTGGTTGGCTCATATAAATCTCGTAACAAAGGGTAAAATTGATAAAGTGTCAATTTTATCATAACCATTACAGAATAAAAATCATTTTAGTGGATAATTTTAGCATTGATTCAGATTTTGATACAATTTAGCGATTATTCTAAGTATCAAAATTAATTTTTTTATTTAAAACATAAAAAATGGTTTATCTATTAAAAAGCCGATTAAATGTAAAATTAAAAAAACTAATTTGTTATTAATGGTTTTGTCAGTATTTAATATTTATTTTTAATAAATTAATAATTTTAATTAGATAAATTAATAAAAAATTAACCATCAATAATCACTATTGATTAAATGGTAATAACTGTTTAAAATAGCGACTTTTATTATTAATTTATTATCAACATATGTATACAGATAGTCATTGTCATTTAAATTATTTAAGTGTAGAAAATTACCAAAATAATCCCCAAAATCTAATTACTGCTTTAAAACGCGCTCAAGTCAGTCGTGTAATGGCGATTATGTGTCATTTTGATGAATTTGATGAGATTGAAAATTGGACAAAATTAAGTGATGATGAGATTGATATTGGTATGAGTGTGGGCATACATCCTTGTCAAGATATTGATGTATTAACCAGCGTTACTGCTGAAAAACTTATATCTTTTAATAATGAAAATGTATGGGCATTTGGTGAGACAGGACTTGATTATTATTGGGATGCAGATAAAAAATCTGCTCAAAAATCCAGTTTTATTGCTCACATTCAAGCTGGCAAAATTACTAAAAAACCCATCATTGTGCATACTCGTAATGCTTATCAGGATACATTGGATTTATTGACAACTCAAAAATGTGAACATGGAATTATTCATTGTTTTACTGAAGACTATGATTTTGCGCGTAAAGCATTGGATTTGGGGCTATATATTTCACTTTCAGGCATTGCTACTTTTAAAAAATCGCAAGATTTGCAAGCCGTTGTTAAAAAATTGCCACTAGATCGCATTTTAATTGAAACAGATAGTCCTTATCTTGCTCCTGTGCCTAAGCGTGGTAAAGAAAATTCGCCTGTTTATGTACCTTATGTAGCTGAATTTTTGGGTAAAATTTTTGGTAAAACTGGTGAAGAGATTGGACAAATTACCAGTAAAAATTTTACAAATTTATTAAATCAATATCTGTAAGGTTAGAGTAAATTCATAAAAATTTTTATGAAAGACTAGGCATTTTGTATTTTTTTGTATATAATAGCCCAAATCTAAGTAAGTGAGCAATTATGAAAGCAAACAACTTAACCATTATCTATGATAACCAGTTAAGTTATTTTCTTTTATAAATGTTCACTTTTTTTTGTGTAAAATTTTTGTGTGAAATTATCAATAAAAATAATTTGGCGATATGCCAAAAAATTTTGCCTAAAATTTACCAATTTTAAAAATTAATGAGCAAAAACAATCAGTTGGGAGTGGCAAATATGACAAAAGCAGTTTTAGCTTTGGCAGATGGTAGCATTTTTTATGGCGTGGCAATTGGTGCAGAAGGGCATACAACAGGTGAGGTTGTGTTTAATACTGCAATGACAGGTTACCAGGAGATTTTGACTGACCCAAGTTATGCTAAGCAAATGGTTACTTTAACTTACCCACATATTGGTAATACTGGTTGTAATGATGAAGATAGCGAATCGGGAAATCTTCATCAAGTTTGGGCAAGTGGTTTGATTATTCGTGATTTGCCACTGCTGCATTCAAATTTTAGAGCTACACTTTCGTTGTCAGATTATCTAAGAAAACATAATGTTGTTGCCATTGGCGAGATTGATACTCGTAAACTGACCACAAGACTGCGTCAAACAGGAGCTCAAAATGGCTGCATTATGACCGCTGATGAAGCAGGTCAGCTGAATGTAGAAAAAGCCATTGAACTTGCCAAAAACACGCCATCCATGAATGGCATGGATTTGGCAAAAGAATGTTGTGACCCCAAAGGTTACACATGGACACAAGGCTCGTGGCAATTGGCGCATGATGGACGTAATGCCAAAACTACCCAATCAGGTGGTCGTTTTGTTAACTTAGGCGATGAGATTGCAGAAAAATTTCATGTAGTAGCTTATGATTTTGGGGTAAAAACCAATATTTTACGTATGCTGGTAGATAGAGGTTGTCGTTTAACCGTTGTGCCAGCTCAAACACCCGCTCAAAAAGTATTGGACATGAATCCAGATGGTATCTTTTTATCCAATGGGCCTGGCGACCCTGCAGCGTGCGATTATGCCATTGAAGCCATTAAAACAATTGTAGAAACTAGTAAAATCCCTGTGTTTGGAATTTGTTTGGGTCATCAACTGCTGGCTTTGGCAAGTGGCGCAAAAACACTTAAAATGAAATTTGGTCATCACGGCGCAAACCACCCTGTACAAAATCTTGATGATGGCACGGTGATGATTACCAGTCAAAACCATGGGTTTGCGGTGGATGAGACAACCTTGCCAAGTACTTTAAGAGCAACTCATCGTTCGCTGTTTGATGGCTCAAATCAAGGCATTGAGCGCACTGACAGGGTGGCGTTTAGTTTTCAAGGGCATCCAGAGGCTAGCCCAGGACCACACGATTGTTCACCGCTTTTTGATAGATTTATTCGGGCAATGGAATAGGCGAAAGCGTAGATTGTGGTATATTTTTATCATAAAATACCCACTTTTATAAATTGAGCAAATGAAATGAAGTTTAATACTAGAAAAAATCGGGATGAATGTCGTGCATTGGTGTTAAAGTTGATGGCTGACAATCAAGTTCGCACACGTCAAGAAATTTATAGCAATACTATCAGAAATGGTGGTTTTTCTGATGAAATATTGTCTTTAAGATTTCCTTTTGGACAGTCTAAGGTTGAAAATTCTATCGCGTGGGCTATTACTTCTTTTACCAAGGCGGGCATTTTAAATCGTATCCGTAAGGCAACTTACCAAATCACGCCCACTGGCTTAAAGGTTGCCAAACTTTGGCAGGACAAAACAGAAATTAGTGAAAAGCTTTATTTTGAGATTGATTTGCCAGAATGGCGAAAATATTTAGAATACAGAGCAGAGCTAAAAAATAAAAATAATTTATCAAACGAGATTGATGCGGATGATGTCTGTGAATCTGAAGAAGTTGATTTTGAAAGTCAAGCCAAAAATGCCATTAAAGAAATAGAAACTGAAGTTGCATTAGAACTTTTAAATAGACTACAACAAAGTACACCCTTATTTTTTGAAAAAGCAGTATTAAAATTGCTACTGGCAATGGGTTATGGAGGTAAAGAAAACTTATTTGAGCATACAGGTAAATCCCATGATGGCGGTATTGATGGGGTGATTAAGCAAGACCCACTTGGTATTCAAAATATCTACATTCAAGCAAAACGATACGCCAGAGAAAATACCGTTGGATCAAAAGAATTACAGTCATTTTCAGGAGCTTTACAGGGTAATGGCGTAGAAAGAGGCGTATTTATCACCACCTCATCTTTCACCAAAAGCGCTAAAGATTATGCTCAAAAATTACTCGGAAAGATTATTTTGATTGATGGGCAAGAGCTGGCAACTTTGATGATTAGATATAAGGTAGGCATTCAAGCTAAAGAAATTCTGGAAATTTTTGAAATTGATGAAGACTTTTTTGAATAGGGTAAATCAAAAAATGCAAGCCCGCCCTTATCATCTGGTTAATGTCTTTGCTCATAGCCATTTTGGTGGCAATTCTTTAGCAGTTTTTCCTCAAGCGGATAATTTGACGGATGATGAGATGCAAGCGATTGCTAGGCAGTTTAATTTGAGTGAAACGGTGTTTATTTTTTCATCAAATGATGATAAAGCAGCGGCTAGTTTGCGTATTTTTACACCTAATTATGAACTGCCTTTGGCAGGACATCCAACACTAGGTTCAGCATTTATTTTAAAGCAGCTTAACCACTTATTACCTGATGAATTTATATTAAATACCAAAGCTAAGCCTGTGCAAGTTTTTATTAATAAAGACCATGTGCAAATGAAGATAAAGGGTTTTGATATCACCAAAAGCCAAACAGATAAACCATCACTAGCAAAACTCAGTGGTTTGGATGTTGATGATATTGTAGGGCGAGCGTACTTTGTAAATAGTGGTACACAACAAATTTTAATTGAACTTAGTAATCGTCGAGCTTTGAAAAATTTACACATTGATATTGCAAAACTTCGCGTCTTAAATGCAGAAAACCCATTTAAATCAACCAAAGAACCTTCTATCTATTATTGGGTTTGTGATGGCAAGTGTATTCATTCGCGTATGTTTTTTGAACAAAATTCAGTGATGGTAGAAGACAGCGGTACAGGTTCTGCATGCGCCAATCTTGGGGCGTATTTTATCAGTCAAAATAATTATCCATTAACACATACTATTTGTCAGGGTGATGACATGGGGCGAGCTAATCGTTTGCTGCTAAAAATAGATGATGAGCAAAATATTTATGTTGGCGGTCAGGTGATTCAAGTTGGTCGGGGTGAATTTTATTTACCCAATTAAATCAAACTAAAGAGTGATAGAGTTTATCAGTTAATTGTAATAAAAAATTTTATAAAAGTGAGTATAAATTATGCCAAAACGCAGTGATATTAAATCAATTTTAATTATTGGAGCAGGTCCAATTGTCATTGGGCAGGCGTGCGAGTTTGATTATTCAGGCGCTCAAGCCTGCAAAGCCCTGCGTGAAGAGGGCTACCGAGTAATTTTGGTCAATTCAAACCCAGCAACTATCATGACCGACCCTGTGATGGCGGATGCAACTTATATTGAGCCAATTACTTGGCAAACGGTGGAGCGTATTATTGATAAAGAACGCCCTGATGCGATTTTGCCAACGATGGGCGGGCAAACGGCTTTAAACTGTGCGCTTGATTTGGACAAACATGGCGTATTAAAAAAGTACAATTGTGAACTGATTGGAGCAACCAAAGAAGCTATTGAAAAAGCTGAAGACCGTGAGCTTTTTGATAAGGCTATGAAAAAAATTGGTTTGGAGTGTCCTCGAGCAGATGTTGCAGAAACCATGGAACAAGCATTGGAAATTCAAGCACGTTTTGGGTTTCCAGTAATTATTCGTCCGTCATTTACGATGGGCGGCAGTGGTGGTGGAATTGCTTATAATCGTGATGAATTTCTTGAAATTTGTCAGCGAGGGTTTGATTTGTCACCAACGCACCAGCTATTGATTGATGAAAGTTTGATTGGCTGGAAAGAATATGAAATGGAAGTGGTGCGTGACAAAAAAGACAATTGCATCATTGTATGTTCTATTGAAAATTTTGACCCAATGGGCGTACATACAGGCGATAGTATCACGGTTGCGCCTGCCCAAACATTGACTGATAAAGAATACCAGCTCATGCGCAATGCATCCATCGCCGTCCTGCGTGAAATTGGCGTAGAAACAGGTGGGTCTAATGTGCAGTTTGGTATTAATCCTGAAAATGGGCGTATGGTGGTTATTGAGATGAATCCTCGCGTAAGCCGTTCATCTGCCCTAGCAAGTAAAGCAACGGGTTTTCCAATCGCTAAAATTGCTGCCAAACTTGCTGTTGGTTATACATTAGATGAGTTAAAAAATGACATTACAGGCGGTAAGACCCCAGCTTCTTTTGAACCGTCTATTGATTATGTAGTGACCAAAGTACCTCGATTTAATTTTGAAAAATTCCCTCAAGCGGAAAACACATTAACCACTCAAATGAAGTCAGTGGGTGAGGTGATGGCAATTGGGCGTAATTTCCAAGAGTCTATGCAAAAAGCCTTACGTGGGCTTGAAACAGGCGCAACAGGTTTTGATGAAATTATTGACACCGAAAACAAAACCAAAGATGGTATCATCAGTGAAATCAAAAATCGCTTAACCATTCCAACACCTGAACGTATTTTTTATATTGCTGAGGCATTTCGTCATGGATTAAGTCTTGATGATGTGTTTTTATGTACTAAGATTGACCGCTGGTTTTTAGTGCAAATTGAAGACATTGTACGCACAGAAAATCAAATCAAAGCTTTAGGTTTTGGCGATTTGACTGCTGAAAATATTCGTCAGTTTAAACGTAAAGGCATGAGTGATTTGCGCATTGCAAGTTTAATGGGAATCAGTCAAAAACAGTTTCGTAAGCATCGCTGGAATTTGGGGGTGTATCCTGTTTACAAACGTGTCGATACATGCGCTGCAGAGTTTGAGACGTCCACTGCATATATGTATTCAAGCTATGATGAGGAATGTGAAGCTCGCCCAACTAACAAAGATAAAATCATGGTAATTGGCGGAGGTCCAAACCGCATCGGTCAAGGTATTGAATTTGATTATTGCTGTGTTCATGCTGCTCTTGCTATGCGTGAAGATGGTTACGAAACCATCATGGTAAACTGTAACCCAGAAACAGTGTCTACGGATTATGATACGTCAGACCGTTTGTATTTTGAGCCTGTAACATTAGAAGATGTGCTTGAGATTGTTCGTACTGAGCAGCCTAAGGGCGTAATTGTACAATATGGCGGTCAAACTCCCCTAAAATTAGCACGTGCTTTAGAAGAGGCGGGCGTGCCGATTATTGGTACCAGTCCTGATGCGATTGATCGTGCTGAAGACCGTGAGCGTTTTCAGCGCATGTTGATTCAGCTAAATCTTAATCAACCACCAAACGCATTGGCAACCAGCACTGATGAGGGAATTATTCGCGCCAAAGAGGTAGGCTATCCTTTAGTGGTGCGTCCTTCTTATGTGCTTGGTGGGCGAGCGATGGAAATCGTTTATAATGAAGATGAACTCCGTCATTATCTTAAAACCGCCGTACAGGCATCAAATGAAGCTCCGGTGCTACTAGACCGTTTCCTTGATGACGCTATCGAGGTGGATGTAGATTGTGTATCTGATGGTAGAAATGTGGTAATTGGCGGCATTATGCAGCACATTGAGCAAGCAGGCGTGCATTCTGGTGATTCGGCATGTTCACTTCCACCTTATTCACTCAGTCAAGAAATTCAAGACCAAATTCGCACGCAAACCATCGCTATGGCAAAAGAGCTTGGGGTGGTGGGTTTGATGAATGTACAATATGCCATCAAGAATAATACGGTTTATATTTTAGAAGTTAATCCACGCGCTAGTCGCACTGTGCCCTTTGTTTCTAAGTGTATTGGTACGTCTTTGGCGAAAGTTGCGGCTCGTTGCATGGCAGGCAAAACATTGACAGAGCAAGGGTTTGTGCAGGAGATTATCCCAAATCATTACTCAGTTAAAGAAGCGGTATTCCCATTTGCTAAATTTCCAGGTGTTGACCCCATTTTAAGCCCTGAAATGAAATCGACAGGTGAGGTCATGGGTGTGGGTAAAACCTTTGGTGAAGCGTTTTATAAAGTAGTGATTGCGTCCAATGAACGTTTGCCAGGACTACCAACCAAGGGCGAAATTAAAAAAGCCTTTTTATCTGTACGTGATAGCGACAAAAAATACGTTGTTGCGGTGGCACAGTCTTTGGTGGATTTAGGTTTTGAGCTGGTAGCAACCAGTGGCACTTACCAAGTAATCGATAAAGCAGGCATTGCTTGTCAAAAAATTAACAAAGTTACTGAAGGTCGCCCGCATATTGTAGATGCGATTAAAAATGGTGAAATTGCAATGGTGATTAATACCACTGAAGGCAAGCAGTCTCAGGAAGATTCTTTTTCTATTCGTCGCAGTGCTTTGCAAGGTAAAGTCTTTTATGTAACCACCATCAGTGCTGCTCAAGCAGTATGCAAAGCTTACGAAGTGTCGTTGCCATTTGATGTGTATAAACTGCAAGATTTAAACGCTTGATAATTACAAATAAACCTGTTAATATACCTTCAAATTTAACCAAATTTATAAACAACACCACCCCAAAAGGCGTGGTGTTTTTCACTATATCTTTTTTTGATAAAAATTTGATAAAACTAAATTGTTTTATTAAAAATAGGAGAATTTTTATGCAACGTTATCCGATGACCCCTCAAGGACATGCTGCTTTAGAAGCTGAATTAAAACAATTAAAAACCGTAGAGCGTCCTCGCATTACCACCGCAATTGCCGAAGCTCGTGAACACGGTGATTTAAAGGAAAACGCTGAATATCATGCTGCTCGTGAACAACAGGGATTATGTGAAGCTCGTATCCGCGATATTGAAGCTAAATTAAGTGGCGCGCAAGTAATTGACCCTGCCAAACTGCCCAAAGAAGGTCGTGTGGTGTTTGGGGTTACCGTGGTGCTGGAAAATATTGATAATGGCGAAGAACGTCGCTATCAAATTGTTGGTGAAGATGAAGCTGATTTTAAAATTGGTAAAATTTCAGTAAACTCGCCAATTGCCCGCGGTCTCATTGGTAAATCTGAAGGCGATGAAGCCAAAATTCAAACGCCTGGCGGTTTACTAGAATTTGAAATTTTGCAGGTGCTTTATACCTAAAAAAGCATTTAATATTTAAATTGTATCTTTAATTACTTTAAGCAGATTTCCACTGGAAAATCTGCTTTTTATTTTGAAATATTTTGTAATAATAGGCGGTTTATCTGATAAAAAATGCTAGAATGGTGCAATTTTATGATGATATTTTATCAATTCAGCGATTTTTAGCCCTGACTATAAAGGAGCGGTTATGTTAGCCTTGACTACAAAAGATGTACGTATGAATGCTAAGGCAAATACAAAAGAAGAAGCCTTGCAACTGCTTGCTGATATTTTACATGAAGATGGTTTAACTCACGGCGATTATTTGCAAGGGTTAAAGAATCGTGAAGCTAAAGCGTCCACTTATCTAGGTCAAGGTGTTGCAATACCACATGGTACACCAGATTCACGAAGCCTTATTTATAATACGGGTGTTCGTCTGGTGCATTTTTCTAATGGGGTGATTTGGAATGATGCTGGTGACAAGGTGTATTTGGCGGCAGTAATAGCAGCAAAATCTGATGAACATTTAGACATTTTAAAATTATTAACCCGCACTTTATCTGATAATGTTGAGGATAAAATCAAAAACGCTCAAACTGCGGATGAATTGATAACAATCATCAATGGTGTGCCTGATAGTTTGCTTTTACATGAAAACTTAATTAAAACCGATGTCGCTGCTGGTGATTTGGATGAGCTGTCTTATCAGGCGTGTGCCTTATTAAAATCAGGCGGTATATTAGACAGTGTTTTAACTATCAAACCCGTCTTAACCAAGTTATCCCAAGCCATTTATGCTTTAATTTTAGAAGACGATAACATTCATCAGTCAGCATTATCTTTGGTGGTGGCTAAAAAACCGATTATGTATCAAAAAGATAAAGTCAAGGCATTGGCAGTTATTGCTAGTAATGCGCATATGGACACAGCCAGATTGTCCAAAGTTTATGATGTTTTGCTTAGTCATGATTTTAACCACGACTTAAATCAATCCGCTAAACAAATTGCCAGATTGTTACATGCCGAAGAAGCGCTTGATTGGCAAAACCAGTCCACTCAAATTGTTAATCCGCTAGGTTTGCACGCTCGTCCGGCGACACTGTTGTCTGATATGGCAAAACAGGCAAAAGGTGAAATTCGGGTGAGTGTGGATAATGGGGTGTTTGTCTCTGCAAAAAGTTTGGCGCGTCTTTTATCACTTGGCGGTACACATGGACAAACACTCACTTTTATTGCCGAACCAAATACCGATGCGATTGATTTTTTACCAAAATTAATTGAATTGGTGCAATCAGGCTTAGGTGAAGACGTGGTACCCGTACAAAATTCTTCATCCATTCTTCATCAAAAATCAACCCAACAATCCAATCTTGAAAATTCAACTGCATTTACCATTGAGTATGGCGAGAAAATTTATGCCACGCCTGCATCGTCAGGATTTGCAATAGCAAAGGCTTATGTTATTACCCCCAAAACTTTTAGTTATTCAATGACAGCTAAAGATTCTGCCGCTGAAACAGAAAAATTGATGCAGGCGATTCATGATGTTAAAACTGACCTAAAAAAATTAGTGGAAAATGCCACCAAAACTTCCATTGCCAAGATTTTTGCTGCGCATGTAGCATTATTAGAAGACGAAGAAATCATCTTTGGCGCGCAAGATAGCATTGATGAAGGGTTATCCGCTGCCGCCGCTTGGCATGCGCACATTGAAGCAATGGCAAAAACTCAGTCTTTGGTAGGAAATCATCTGCTGGCAGAACGCGCCGCTGACTTGCGAGATATTGGACAAAAGGTTTTGATGAAGCTTACTGGTCAAGATTTGGATGTTGAACCTGATGAGCCTTATATTTTAATTAAGCAAGATTTGCTTCCATCAGATGTTGCAAAACTTGACCCCAAAAAAGTGGCAGGCATTTTAACCGCCCAAGGTGGGGCAAGCTCACACAGTGCTATTATTGCAAGAGCTTTGGGCATTCCTGCAATTGTTGGTGCTGGTGGCGTATTAAGCATTCATCAAGGACTTGTGGTATTGATTGATGGCGGCAGGGGCTATTTTGTGGTTTCACCTGACCAAAATATGGTGAACGACTGTCAGATTGCTCAAGCTAATTTTGCTAAACGCAAAGCTCTTGCCAAAGAACAAGCCTTTCAACCTGCAATCACCAAGGACGGTCATCGAGTAGAAATTGCTGCAAATTTAAGCAATGTTAATGATGCTCAACTTGCAGTCAAGAATGGTGCCGAAGCGGTTGGGCTACTGCGAACCGAACTGGTTTTTATGGCGCATCACAACATGCCAGATGTGCAAACTCAAATTTTAGATTATCAGAAAGTTTTCAATGATTTAGAAGACCGCCCTTTGGTGGTAAGAACGTTGGATGTGGGGGGTGATAAACCCTTACCTTATTTGCCAATGCCTGCTGAAGAAAACCCATTTTTGGGAGTGCGTGGCATTCGTTTAACGCTAGAGCAACCAAAACTGCTTAAAGACCAATTAACAGCTTTGATTATGGCATCTAAGGGTCGCGATTTACGCATCATGTTTCCAATGATTGGCAGGATAGAAGAGTGGCGAGCCGCAAAAGCCATTTTGGATGATGTGCTGCAAGAGTACCCACATGATAATTTGCAAGCAGGTATTATGATGGAAGTACCAAGTGCGGCAATTATGGCAGAAGATTTTGCTAAAGAAGTAGATTTTTTCAGTGTAGGCACAAATGATTTAACTCAATATACACTAGCAATTGACCGTGGGCATCCAACGCTTTCTAAAGATGCTGATGGTCTGCACCCAAGTATTTTAAGATTGATTGACAAAACAGTTCAAGCGGCACACGCTTATGGAAAATGGGTTGGTGTGTGTGGCGAGCTTGCATCCGATGAAAAAGCAGTGCCGATTTTACTGGGCCTAGGCGTGGATGAGCTTAGTATGTCAAGTACAAGCATCGCCTTAACAAAAGCCCAAATTCGTGAACTTAATTTACAAGAATGCCAAACTCTTGCTAAAAAAGCCTTATCATGCGCCACAAGCCAAGAAGTACGAGCTTTAATCCGTGATGAATAAAATAAGTGAGTAAATTCATGAAAACTGTATTATGTATTACTTTAAACCCTGCTATTGATTTGACGATTACTCTAGATGTATTGACATTAGGCGCGGTTAATCGGGCAAGTGAAAATCAGCTTGGAGCTGCAGGTAAGGGTTTAAATGCTGCTCATGTATTATCAGAACTGGGTATCAATGCGATTGCATCTGGATTTTTGGGCGATGATAATGATGAGATTTTTGAGCGTTTATTTAAAAGTCATAAAACCTTTATCGGTGATGCTGGCGTAGGTCAGTTATCCGATGGTTTTGTTAAAGTTGCAGGTGCTACACGTACCAACGTTAAAATAGTAGATAAACAAGGCTGTACAACAGATATCAACGGTCAAGGTTTTTTGATAGATAACGACGCAAAACAAGCTTTATTTAAACGCCTTATCCAGTATGCCAAAGAAGCAGATGCAGTCTTGGTGGCAGGCAGCCTGCCCAAGGGGTTTACAACTAGAGATTTTGATGAACTGTTGGATTTATTAACTCAAAATAACACAAAAATTGCCGTTGATGTCAGTGGTGATGCTCTAAAAACCGCTTTAAAACATAATTTATGGTTTATCAAACCAAATAATGATGAGCTGTCTGGTGCGTTTGATAGACAAATTACCACGCTTGATGAACAGTTATCCGCTATTCAGGAAATTTCAGGCGATATTGAGCATGTTTTAGTTTCTATGGGGGATAAAGGGGTTCATTGGTTTAAAAAATCAGGTCAAAAGCGTCAAATTTATCATGCTATACCTCCAAAAATGACCGTTAAAAGCACCGTTGGGGCAGGCGATACTATGGTTGCTGGTATGATTTTTGGGCTGCTTCAAAACTTTGATGATAAGACACTACTATGTCATACAACCGCGTTATCTGCGCATGCCGTTACCGTGATTGGCGTACAAGTACCAAAACGTAATGAGCTATTAAACTTGATTGCTAAAGTACAAATTTTTGATAAAGGCATCACTTAAATCCTAATAAGCATCATCAATTAAATAGGTACATAAAATGGACATCAAACATTCTATCTTCACAATTTTACCCAAAGAACCTTTAGCAATCAGCCTGCTTTTGGCAAAACAATTACAAAATAGTTTGCAAAGATTGGGGGCAACCGCCAATATTGCAAACAGTGATTATAATCAAGATGGTATTTTTGTTGTGATTGGTCATCAGCAGCAAATGGATAAAACAAATACCATTTACCTAAATTATCAAACACTGGACAATCAGCTTTTTGACAACTTAGATTATTTAACAAAGATTTTAACGCCTAAAAATCATCACAATCAATCACAATCAGTTAATCAAGATAAGCCGCTTAACATTGTTGCGGTTACTGCGTGCCCAACGGGTGTTGCTCATACATTTATGTCGGCTGAAGCAATTGAAAATTATGCAAAAGCCAAAGGTTGGCAAATCAAAGTAGAAACCCGCGGTCAAGTGGGAGCGGGCAATATTATTACACCCGAAGAAGTCGCGGCAGCCGATTTGGTCTTTGTGGCAGCAGATATTGACGTGGATTTGACTAAATTTGCTGGCAAAAAAATGTACAAAACTTCAACTGGGCTAGCACTTAAAAAAACTGAACAAGAATTTAATAAAGCCTTAGAAACCGCCAGCACCTACCAAAATCACGCCCAAGCCCAAACAGATGACCAAACCCAAGAGAAAAAAGGCATTTATCAACATTTAATGACAGGTGTGTCTCACATGTTACCTTTGGTGGTGGCAGGCGGGCTATTAATTGCCATGTCGTTTATGTTTGGTGTGGAAGCCTTTAAAGACGAGGCAATTGCTTTTGGCCTACCTAAGGCGTTGATGGATGTTGGTGGTGGCGCAGCATTTCATTTAATGATTGCAGTATTTGCAGGTTATGTCGCATATTCCATTGCTGATAGACCAGGACTTGCAGTTGGCTTGACAGGAGGTATGCTGGCAACAACGGCAGGAGCTGGCATTTTAGGCGGTATTATTGCCGGATTTTTAGCAGGATATACGGTTAAATTTTTAAATAATACAATTCATCTGCCTGCTGGTTTGACGTCATTAAAACCCATTTTGATTTTGCCACTATTGGGTACGTTATTGGTTGGTTTATCTATGGTGTATATTATCAATCCGCCTGTAGCTGCTTTGATGGAAGCCTTAAAAAATTGGCTAACCAGCATGGGTGAAATGAACGCTGTAATTTTAGGATTGATTATTGGTGCTATGATGTGCACGGATATGGGCGGCCCTGTCAATAAAGCTGCCTATACGTTTTCAGTGGGAATGATTGCATCCGGTGTTTATACGCCGATTGCTGCGGCGATGGCGGCAGGTATGGTTCCACCAATTGGCATGGCAATTGCTACCTGGATTGCTAGACGTAAATTTAATGAAAACCAAAAAAATGCTGGCAAAGCATCGTTTGTTTTAGGACTGTGTTTTATTTCTGAAGGCGCATTGCCCTTTGTAGCAGCCGACCCTGCTCGAGTCATTATTTCATCAGTTATTGGCGGAGCGTTAGCAGGCGCAATTTGTATGGGTTTTGGTATCGCCTTACAAGCACCACACGGCGGATTGTTTGTCATTCCTTTTGTATCTAAACCAATATTGTATTTATCTGCAATTGCTATTGGTTCATTAACGACAGGCGGTCTATATGCAATGTTAAGAAAGGCACAAAATCCCACGATTTCTGCTTAAAAATGTAACTTGTCGGTAATTTTCTACTGTTTGTCTGTAAAAATTTGCCCAAACTTAATTGTTGATTGTGAAAAATCCATTAATGTTTGGGTAATTTTTGCTATAATGTGGCAAATTCACAATTGAGCAATAAATACATGAGTATGACTAAGTTTCATTTTTATCATCAACGTGGCTCTACACAGCAAATTTTTGTTTTGTTTGCAGGTGTGGTGATATTTGTGGCGATTGTGATGGCGGTATTTGGCTATCACATAGGTCAAAAGCAAGGTATGCGCAGTGCCATTAATGAAGCAGTAGAAGAAAAAATGGAAGCAGAAAATCAGGCTGACTTGGCACAAGAAACCGCATTAAAACAAAAATTAGAAACTGCAATTCAAGAGCGTGATATTGGACTAAAAAATATTCAATCATTGCATGAGCAAAATGAGTCTATCAAAACAACCAACTTGCAATTAGAACAGTTAAACACCATGTTATTACAAAGTGTGGCAAAACAAGGTGGCGTGCCATTAAAGGTGTTGGCATCTGAAATCGTTTCCATGCCTGATCGAACGTTTGAATATCGTTTTGATGTAGCGATGGTGGATAAATCAGGGCAATCAGTAACCATGATGCCAAAAATTACCCTACTTAATGCTACAAATATGGTGGAAATTCCTGTTAAGCCAGCAACTTACAGTATTAAGGGTATTGCTCATATTCGTGGACGTTTTGTAATGCCTGAGGGATTTGAACCTAAACAAATCAAGTTGGATTTAAAAGCTGGTTCAGAAGATACAGAGCAACTTTATAATTGGCAAGTGGGTAAAGTGGTTAGCATGCCTGATGGTGTTAATGAAAAAGAACTCAGTGCCAGACCAATTGGTCAATAATTTAAATAACCTGCTTTTGCAGGTTTTGTTTGTCGCTTGGTAGTGTTAATTTATGTCAAACGAACATTTTTTTGATGATGATATTGATGTTTTAACTGTTAAACCTCAAACTATGCCTAAAGAACCCGTGTTGTATGCGGTAATTATGCACAACGATGATTATACAACCATGGACTTTGTGGTCAATGTGTTGTTAGATTTTTTTGATTATACAACAGATAAAGCTGTGATGGTTATGCTGCAAATACATAATCAAGGGCAGGCAGTGATAGCAACTTATCCAAAAGAAATTGCTGAGATGAAAGTAACCAAAGTTTTGGAACTTGCCGAAGCCTGTGATTTTCCTTTATTGGTTACCCTAAAAAAACTGTTATAAGCGACGATGATGTTTAGTAAAGAATTTGAAGAAACTCGCCAATTTATTGAGCAATTTGCCATTTCTAGTAACCATGAATTTGTTACTATTGAGCATTTGTTGCTTGGGCTGATTGATGATGATGATGCCAAAGTAGTACTACAAGCTTGCGAAGTTGATTTGTTGCTCGTTAAAGAAGAACTGATGGCATATATTGAAGCCTATGTTCCAAAAAATAGTAAGAAATTGCCAACTACCTCCAAAGCGTTCTTGCGCGTGCTGCAAAGGGCAATTTGGCACAATCAGACCAACGGTGAAAACCGTCCAATTACTGGTGTGGATGTTCTGGTTGCAATGTTTAAAGAAAAAGATTCCCATGCAGTTTCTTTGCTAAATGCTCAAGGCGTGTCAGGATTGGTTGTTCAGCGTTATTTATCTCATGAACAAGAAGAAAATGACCCATCTGATGAAGAAAGCAATCAAACCACTGATAAGTCTGCCAAGCAAAACGCCTTAACCAGTTGGACTCAAAATCTAAATGAGCGCGCCAAAAAAGGATTGACTGACCCTTTGATTGGACGGACGAGCGAAATTGAACGCACGGCGCAGATTTTATGTCGTCGCCGTAAAAATAATCCGTTATTAGTTGGCGACCCTGGCGTTGGTAAAACAGCCATTGCTGAAGGATTGGCGTGGCTAATTGTTAATGGAAAGGCTCCAGAAGCCTTATCGGATGTGGTAATTTATAGCTTGGATATTGGGTCATTGATTTCGGGGACAAAATACCGAGGTGATTTTGAAAAACGTATTAAAGAGTTATTACTTGCGATAAAAAAACAGCCCAATGCCGTTTTATTCATTGATGAAATTCACACCATCATTGGCGCAGGTACAAGTATGAATAGCAGTATGGATGTATCCAATCTGATTAAACCTGCACTGGCAAATGGCGAATTAAGATGTATTGGCTCAACAACATTTGTTGAGTACCGCCAATTTTTTGAAAAAGACCATGCCTTATCAAGGCGATTTCAAAAAATAGATGTTAAAGAACCCAGTATTAAAGATGCCATTGAGATTTTACAGGGGTTAAAAGAGCAGTATGAAAATTTTCATCGAGTGCATTATACTGAAGACGCCATCACAGCAGCGGTAGAGTTGTCTGCAAAACATATTAATGACCGTTTTTTACCAGATAAAGCTATTGATGTGATTGATGAAGCTGGAGCAAATACCAAACTTTATATTAAAACTGCTCAAAATACTGAAATTACAACCATTGATACGCCACAAATTGAAGCGGTCGTTGCCAAAATCGCACGTATTCCACCAAAATCAGTATCGCGCGATGATACGCAGGTTTTAAAAAACCTAGAACGCAATTTAAAGCATGTGGTTTTTGGACAAGACGAAGCTATTGTACAAGTCAGTGATAGCATTAAATTAGCTCGAGCAGGCTTAAAACCATTAAATAAACCTATTGGGGCATTTTTATTTGCAGGCCCAACGGGTGTCGGCAAAACAGAAATTGCCAAGCAGCTTGCTAGTACACTGGGTGTTGAGCTGATTCGTTTTGATATGAGTGAATATATGGAAGCGCATACCGCATCGCGACTGATTGGCGCTCCTCCTGGCTATGTGGGGTTCGACCAAGGTGGACTTTTAACCGAAAAAGTCAATCAGCACCCACATTGTGTGTTACTGCTTGATGAACTTGAAAAAGCACACCCTGATGTATTTAATTTACTGTTACAAGTGATGGATAATGGTACACTCACTGATAATAATGGACGTACAGTCTCTTTTAAACAGGTTATTTTAATCATGACCACCAACGCTGGCGCAGACAGCATCGGCCGGGCATCTATGGGTTTTACCCATCAAGACCACAGTCAGGACAATACAGAAGCTCTTAAACAAACCTTTAGCCCAGAATTTCGCAATCGTTTAGATGCTATTGTGCAGTTTAAACCATTATCGCAAGACACTATTGGTTTTGTGGTGGATAAGTTTATCATCGAACTGCAAAGCGTGCTAGAAGCAAAACAGGTATTTTTAGATATTGATGAATCAATTAAAACATATTTGATTCAAAAAGGCTATGATAGGTTGATGGGGGCTAGACCAATGGCACGACTCATCCAAGAAAAACTAAAAAAACCTTTGGCGCAAATGATTCTATTTGGTGAATTGAGTGACGGTGGTCATGTATTGGCATCGATAAAAGATAATGAAGTTAATTTGCAGGTGATGGCAAACACATAATTTTAAAGACAATCTTAATTAACAACAAACCTAAACAAATATCAAGGTAACCAATATGGCATTGATTTTAGACGGCAAAGCACTCGCCAAATCCATCGAAGATGAATTATCGACGCGTGTGGCGAATTTAAAACAAAAGACAGGACGCACACCAATTTTAGCAACAATTTTGGTAGGCGATGACCCTGCATCAGCAACTTATGTACGCATGAAAGGAAACGCTTGTAAACGTGTTGGCATGGATAGCATTCGTGTAGAAATGCCAAGTACCACTACAACGGATGAACTTTTGGCAAAAATTGATGAATTAAATGCCAATCCTGATGTTCATGGTATTTTACTACAACACCCTGTACCAAACCAAATTGATGAACGTGCCTGTTTTGACCGCATTAATTTGGGTAAAGATGTTGATGGCGTAACTTGCCTTGGTTTTGGTCGTATGGCAATGGGTGAGTCTGCTTATGGTTCATGTACTCCACAAGGAATCATGCATTTATTGAATCATTATCAAATTGATTTAACAGGCAAGCATGCTGTTGTCATTGGGCGCAGCGCTATTTTGGGCAAACCAATGGCGCAAATGCTACTAAACGCCAATTGCACAGTGACCATTTGTCATTCTAAAACTCAAGATTTAGCCCATCATGTTGGGCAGGCAGACATCGTGGTTGGGGCGGTTGGTGTGCCAGAATTGATTAAGAAATCTTGGATTAAAAAGGGTGCAGTCGTGGTTGATGCTGGGTTTCATCCAACAGATGATGGTGGTTGTGGCGATATTGAGTTAAATGGTATTGATGGTATTGCATCTGCCTATACACCAGTACCGGGCGGCGTTGGACCGATGACAATTAATACTTTAATTCGTCAAACGGTTGAAGCTGCTGAAAAAGAGGCAAATATAAGATAAGCAAAACAAAGAGATAATTACACGGCTTGGGTAAAGCAAAACGCTAAACCCAAGTGCATCAGCTGACTGTTTATAAAAATTGCTTTAAAATTACATGGTAAATGTTGATTTATCAGATTCGCTAGTGCCAGCAAGTAAACGCTCGACTTCGTTTTTAAGCTTTTGGCTGTTAATATCATTACCAAATTGAATGCCAAACCCAGAAGGTTTGGTGGTTGTGCCTTTGGCATTTAACCAAATAATTTTACCATTTAAAGGATAGCGTTCACTAGAGCCTGGTAAGGTAAAAGCAACAAATACCTCTTCACCAATTTGATGATTTCGAGCGCTTGGCACAAAAAGCCCGCCATTGTTAATAAACACTAAATAACTGCGATACAGCGTTTCTAAATCAGGAATGTTACAAGTGATGATACCACCACGAATCGGCATTGCCATGATAATCCTTAAATCTTTTTAATGCTTGATGTGATAAACATTATCTTAAACATGATGCTAAAATATCTACCATCAAATGATGATAGGTTAGCTATCATTGTAGCATAAGTTCTATGCGTAAAAACTAAATAAAAGCTGATTGGTTGATTTAACAGGTTAAAAATTCATCTAAATTACAACCAACCCGCTTTTTTAAATTTCCAATGCAAATAAAAACAAACTGCAAATACAGAAAACAGCACCATAAAATAGCCGTATTGCCAGTCTAATTCAGGCATAAATTTAAAGTTCATGCCATAAATCCCTGCAACCGCCGTTGGTACCGCTGCAATCCCTGCCCATGCCGCCAGTTTTCGTACAACGTCGTTTTGTCCCATGGTAACAATTGCCATATAAGTATCCATCGCCACCGATAACATCTCATTTAGACCATTGACCGCATCAATGGAGCGTAAAAGATGGTCATTGACATCTCGAAAATAAGGTTTGGCAGCAGCGGGAAAAGCCGATAACAACTCATTTTTTTTATGATTGATAAAAAAATTACAGACATCTTGCACTGGCAAAATAACCGCTCGCATGTGTACTAACTGAGATTTAAGTTCGTATAAACTTTTTAGGGTGGATTTACTAAATTCATAAGAAAAAATATTGCGTTCTTGTTCACGTAAATAATTGCCCAAACGGTCAGTAATTGGCAAATAATTATCCACCGTAAAGTCTAAAATAGCGTGCAGTACAAAAATTGGGCCGAGTCTCAGTTTTTCGGGGCGACGATGACAATGTTCGCGTACGGGGGTATAAGAGTTTGATGCGCCACGGCGAATGCTGATAATAAAATTTTTTCCCATAAAGATAGCGGTTGTACCATAGCGAATTTGGTTGTCTTCTAATTTGGCAGTACGCACTACCACAAAAATTGTATCATTGCCATAACTTTCCACTTTGGGGCGCTGGTGGTCGGCAAAAGCATCTTCTAAGGCAAGTTCATGCAAATCAAAAGCATCCTGAACTTCTTTGACCGTTTCATAACTAGGATTATATAGTCCAAGCCAAATAAACTGATTGCTATTGGTTAAAGTTCGGCTTACTTCATCAATTGCCAAGGTTTCAATTGGCTGACCTGTTTTTCGAGAATAAGAGTAACATACAATGCTTTCATCAGGGCTAGGGTTGTCTTCAAGTTCTTCAAAGCGCTCGCCATCAGGGTCGTAAACCGTCATGGTTTCCAAAGTATCTTCTTCGGTTGCATCGGCATCGCCATAAATATAACTATCTTGGGTGTCAGGTGGTGCTAAATCTTCAGAATATTCTTTTTGGTCAGGGTCGTCGTTTTGATATGCCAAATTAGTGGTGTGTTCGTCGGCGAGTTCGGTTTTTAGCTTGTCAGGCATCACGCACCCCTTAACTGTTCAAGAGATTTAAAAAAAGAATTGTTGTTAAATAGCTAAAAAAGCCAATCATTATAACAAAAACAAATAATTTCAGCAATAAATATGATAAATCATCATAAATCTCTAAAAACCCATCCTTTTATTATTGTTTGAACAGATATTATCATCAACTTATTTATGGTTTAATTCACAAACTAAAAAATCTAAGCCAAATCTACCCCATTTTGTTTTTTCTGTGATAAACTAAGTAAAAAGCCAAATAGGAACGGCTTTTTTAGTTTAGCATTTAGATAAGTTTAGGAACAGTTTTTGTGTCTATTTCCACCACCAATCACGACTGGTTGTTGCCTGATGGCGTAGCGGACATTTTGTTTGTTGATGCTCAAAAACAGGAAAGTTTACGCGATGCTTTATTGTTTGTTTTGACTGCCCACGGTTTTCGTTTGGTGTCGCCGCCACTCATTGAATACACTCAAACCTTATTTGCTCAAACCGATGAAGATTTGCGCCGACAAACTTTTAAAATTATTGACCAACTGAATGGTCGAACGATGGGTGTGCGTGCTGATATTACCCCACAAATTACCCGCATTGATGCTCAGCATGGGCATAAGATTAGTCGCTATTGTTATGTTGGTCAGGTGGTAAAAACTTTGCCAACTGGTTTATTTGGTTTGCGCACTCCAATGCAACTTGGGGCGGAAATTTTTGGTGTAGAAGATGTTTTAGATGCAGCCAGTGAACTGTCTTTGATTGATTTAATTGCGTCACTATTTGCTGAAATTGCAATTAGTGGTGAAGATTTACACATTGATATTGGTCATGTGGCAATTTTTAAGCGTCTATGCCAAATTCATGCGATGGACGTGGCAGATGTTAATCAACTGATGCTGCTTTATAATAAAAAATCACTGCCTGAATTGACAGATTTTTGTCAAAACCTGACGGGTGGGGTCGATTTTTTAACTTTAGTTACGCATATTTTTGATGGAACAAGCTTGCCATCAGCTGATAATCTGTTAAACAAATTATCAGACGTTGCCAAAAATGACCAACAAATTCAAAAAGCGTGTTATGAAATCCAAACCCTTGCCCGTCACGCTAAGAAAAAAGGCATGACTGTCAGTGTGGATGTAGCAGAATTGTCAGGTTATCATTATCATACAGGACTTGTGTTTAATATTTATTTAAACACTCAAACGTCTCAAAACATACAAACCCAAGCATTGGTTAGTGGCGGGCGTTTTTGCGCTAGCGATACACGCCAAGCTACTGGATTTAGTATGGATATCAATCGCTTACTTGATTTTGTAGAATTGCAAGAAGATACTGTAATTTGGGTGGATTTTGCAGATATGCAGAATAAAACTCAAGCATGCATTCAAGATTTAGACCAGCAAATTAAAAATCTACAAGATGAGGGCTGTATTGTTATTAAACCTTTATCTAAAGAAGATAAGCCTGATTTAATTGATGGCGTTTTGTATTTTGATAAAGAGCAAAAGCAGTGGTTGGTAAGTTTGCTGGGTGATGACTAAACTGTCTTAATACACGAAAGATTTGCTAAATTATAGCAACAAAATCAATTTAATTACTTAAATCAATTTAATTATTATTGTTAAGAGAGCGTTTATGGGTAAAAATGTTGTTGTGCTGGGTAGTCAATGGGGTGATGAAGGCAAAGGTAAAATCGTTGATTTGTTGACCGAAAAAGCATCAGCAGTGGCACGTTATCAGGGTGGTCATAATGCTGGGCATACTTTAGTGGTTGGTGGTGAAAAAACGGTTTTGCATTTGATTCCATCGGGTATTTTACGTGATGGCGCAACATGCTTTATTGGTAATGGTGTGGTGCTTGCCCCAGATGCTTTGTTAATAGAAATGCAAAAATTGACGGATAAGGGTGTGCCAGTTCGCCAAAGATTGCGCATTTCACCAGCTTGTCCGCTGATTATGCCGTATCATGTAGCATTAGACCAGGCTCGTGAAGCTAAAAGAGGAAATGCTAAAATTGGTACCACTGGGCGTGGCATTGGACCAGCTTATGAAGATAAAGTTGCTCGTCGTGCTTTAAAAGTTGTGGATTTATTCCGTAGCGATTTGCCCCAAAAATTGTCAGCGCTATTAGAATATCATAACTTCCAATTAACTCATTACTACAAAGTACCTGCGATTGATTATGATGAGACTCTTGCTTTGTGCCAACTTTGGGCAAATGAACTAAAAGAAATGGTTGTTGATGTTACTGAAGAGCTAAATCAACGCCGTCTGGCAGGTGAGAATCTGATGTTTGAAGGTGCTCAAGGTACGCTTTTGGATATTGACCATGGTACTTATCCTTTTGTAACTAGTTCAAATACTACCGCAGGCGGGGTAGCAACGGGAACCGGACTTGGTCCTTTGTATTTTGATTATGTGTTAGGCATCACCAAAGCCTATACTACCCGAGTAGGTTCTGGACCTTTTCCAACTGAATTATTTGACGATATTGGCAATCATCTTGCGACTGTAGGTCATGAATTTGGGGCAACAACAGGGCGTGCTAGACGTTGTGGTTGGTTTGATGCGGTCAGCCTTAGAAGGGCGGTTACATTAAACTCTATGACAGGCATTTGTTTAACTAAACTTGATGTGCTTGATGGTTTAAAAGAAATTAAAATTGCCATTGATTATGACTATCAAGATGTTAATAAAGCCATTGGGGCTTATGATGCTGAAAGTTATCAAAAAATCACCCCAATTTATGAAACATTAGAGGGTTGGAGTGAGTCTACTGTTGGCGTCACTCAATTTGAAGATTTGCCAAAAAATGCTCAGATTTACATTAAACGTATTGAAGAGTTGGTGGGTTGTCCTGTGGATATTATTTCAACAGGTGCTGACCGCAAAGAAACCATCGTGTTAAGAGACCCTTACGACATCTAAGTGCTGCTAGATGCAAAAGCACACTTAACGGGTGTGCTTTTTTTAACTATATAAAATTGATAATAATATGTTTCGTTTGACTTTTTTAGGTACTTCCAGTGGTATGCCCACCAAAAGCCGCAATGTATCGGGCATTGCGCTTGAGTGTCTTGGTGATGATTTGCACGCCAAAAATCCTCCATGGTTTTTAATTGATTGCGGAGAGGGCACTCAACACCAGTTACTAAAAACTAAACTTTCTCCAAATCGTTTGTCAGCAATTTTGATTACTCACATTCATGGCGACCATTGCTATGGGCTTTTTGGGCTTTTGGCAAGTTTAGGTTTGCATAATCGCAAAACCCCACTATATATCGTTGCGCCAAAAGCCATACAAAAGTTATTATCAGCGTTTTATGAACTGACTGAATTGTACGTAAATTATCCTATTATATTTCTTGCAATTGAAGATATTTTAACCGATGATTTAGAAATCGCCAATTTGCAATTAGAGGGTTTACCAAATTTAGCGTTCGAAATTAGTAGAACCTCTCACCGCTGCCCTTGTTATGCCTTTTCAATTATTCAAAATTTATCCAAAGACAAACTTAAAATAGATAAATTAACCGCTTGGCAAATTAATAATAAACATTGGAGTACCATTCTTAAAGCTCAAGATAAATCATTGCCAATAAACATTGATGGTAAGATATTAATTCCTAGAGAATTTATCAATCATCAACAAAAAAGCATAAAAATTGTGATTGCAGGCGATAATGATACGCCAGAAATATTAGCGCCAATTTTACAAAATGCAATAGCTCTTGTTCATGAAGCCACATATACTCAAGAAATTTTACAAAAAATTTTAAACAAACCTGCCGACCAAGGTGGTTTTAACCCTAAACACAGTAGTGCTGAAAAAGTCGCGATATTTGCGCAAAAAATAAATCTTCAAAATCTGATTTTAACGCATTTTAGTGCACGCTTTGCTAGCTTTGATGATGAAACATCAGATTCGTTAAATATGGCTCATATCAGAAAAGAGGCTCAGAAATTTTATCAAAACAAGTTATTTTTGGCACAAGATTTACAGCAAATTATTATTGACGAATGATAATCATTAATAAATCTTGAAATTCTTTATCACAGTCAAAATTTTTATAAGCAATCATGCTATAATTTACTACCAAAACCGGTGTAAAATTGATTAATTTATAGGCATATTATGCAATATTCTATCTTTCCGCGCACTAAAAATGACCCTTTAAAAGAACCCATGTTTTTTGGTCAGCCCGTCAATGTCTCGCGTTATGACCAACAAAGACATTCGGTATTTGAACAGCTCATCGAAAAGCAATTATCTTTTTTTTGGCGACCCGAAGAAATTGATGTTTCTAAAGATAGAATTGATTTTGCTGAACTTTCTGCTCCTGCTCAACATATTTTTTTAAGCAATTTAAAATATCAAACTTTGCTTGATAGCATTCAAGGTAGAAGTCCAAATGCCGTTTTGCTGCCAATTGTATCATTGCCTGAACTTGAGACTTGGATTGAAACTTGGTCATTTAGTGAAACCATTCACAGTAGAAGCTATACGCATATCATCCGAAATATTGTGAGCGACCCTAGTGTTGTCTTTGAAGATATTATGGATAATAGTCATATTCTAGCTCGCGCTAAAGATATTGCTGTGTATTATGATGATTTGTATGAAGCCAGTCAGTTATATAACTTAACGGGTCAAGGCGACTTAAGAGAGTTAAAGAAAAAACTGTATTTATGCCTTGTAGCCGTCAATGTATTGGAGGCAATTCGTTTTTATGTGTCGTTTGCTTGCTCATTTGCGTTTGCTGAGAATAAGGTTATGGAAGGCAATGCTAAAATTATTAAAATGATTGCTCGTGATGAAGCTTTGCATTTAAATGGCACGCAGCACATCATTAATTTAATGCAGCAAGGTAAAGATGACCCTGAAATGGTGGAAATTGCCAAAGAATGCACTAATCAAGCTATTGAAATTTTTAAAGTTGCGGCTGACCAAGAAAAAGATTGGGCGGGTTATTTATTTAAAGATGGTTCAATTATTGGCTTAAATAAAGATATTTTATGTCAATATGTTGAGTATATTACCAACATTCGCATGACAGCAATTGGGTTGCCTGCAATTTTTGCTACCAAATCCAATCCAATTCCTTGGATTAATGCTTGGCTATCAAGCGATAATGTGCAAGTTGCCCCCCAAGAAACCGAAATCACAACTTATTTGGTGGGTCAAATTGACAGTGATTTAGGCGAGATGGACTTGGGTGGTTTTGAATTGTAATTAATGTAAATTTGATACTCAAATCAAATTCAAATCAGTCAATAAAAAAACAAAATAAAGTCAATAAGATAAAATAAGCAAACTGATGAGCTGGGTATTTACAGATGAGATGCGATTTTATTTGCATCAAGACGAAACATTATTGGATGGTATGCTGCGTACTCATCACCGTGATGTGCGTTTTGAGTGTCAACAGGGGTATTGTGGGGCATGCCGGATAAAGATTAAGCACATGTCAGGCGAAATCCACCAAAAATATCCGCCTTTGGTTATGTTGGAGGAGGACGAAGTGTTGGCATGTTGTTGTTTGGCAAGTGGTGCGCTGCAAGTCAGTTATGATAAAAAACCAAATCATTTAAATTTAGATAGTGTGCATATTTATCAAATCATCAAACACTAAATTTTAGTAAACGTGCTTTGGTGAATATGAGAATACTAAAAAACAGCTCAACACCAATAAGGTAATTTGAAAAAATCATCATTTGGTTTATTTGAACTGCTTTTAGTTTTGCGTTTTTTTTATTGGATGTTTGATTTAAGCCGTATATCAAACAGCGATTAAATATTACAACCCAATTTCGCCAATAAAGGGTAAATGGCGATATTTTTGTTCATAGTCCAAACCGTAGCCGACAATAAATTTATCAGGAACTTCAAAGCCTAAAAATTTTACAGGTAAGTCAATCTCGCGTCGTGATGGTTTGCTAACAAAAGTGCATAGTTCAATGGAGTTAGGATTGCGAGTTTCTAGAATTTCTAAAACTTTGGATAAAGTACGACCAGAATCAATAATATCTTCTACAACAAGTACATCTTTACCTGCAATATTGCCATCTAAATCTTTTAAAATTTTGACATCGCCACTAGATACTGTGCCTTTGGCATAACTCGATGCAGTCATAAAATCCAATTCATGAGGTTTGGTAATTTGACGACATAAGTCTGCCATAAATAAGACCGAACCACGAAGCAGTCCAACCAATATTAATGGTTTATCACTTTTAGAGTAATATTCACTGATTTCCTTACCCAGCTGGGCAACTTTTTCAGCAATTTGTGCTTCAGAAATCATGACATTCATTTTTACATCATTCATAAATGTAACCTTAAGTTTAATTGTTTTGAATTAACCAGAATACTTCTTATATCAATATTAATCAATAATGGGGTTAATTACAGGGATTTTGTTAAATTTAGGATTAAAGGTTTGCACTTCTGGATTGACTGGCAGTCCCATTTCCTGAAGCATTTTTGTTTGACCGACTTGAATATTATCACCCTCAAACACACGTAAGTCATCAGTGCGTTCTGTGGACAAATTTTCAAAATCAAATAATTGTCTGTCAGCAAGTTGGCTTGGTGCAACATTTTGCAAGGCTTTAAACATGCTGGCTAAACGTTTTGGGTGCGCGTCATCCCATTGTCTTAACATGTCATTAATCATGGCGCGTTGTAGGTTTTCTTGACTGCCGCAAAGCCCACAAGGAATAATGGGGAATTTTTTATAATTGGCGTATTTAATAATGTCTTTTTCTGCAACGTATGCCAAAGGACGAATCAAGATATTTTGCTTGTCATCGGATAGTAATTTGGGGGGCATGGCTTTTAAAGAACCGCCATGAAATAAATTTAAAAAGAAAGTTGCTAAAATATCATCACGATGATGCCCTAAAGCAATTTTGGTTGCCCCAATCTGTTTGGCAAAACCGTACAATGAGCCGCGACGCAGTCTTGAACACGCTGAACAGTAAGTTTTACCTTCAGGAACAACCGATTTAACAATACTGTAGGTGTCTTTTTCTAAAATATAATGAGCAATGCCTTGTTTGGAAAGATATTCAGGCAAAACATGTTCTGGAAAATTGGGCTGTTTTTGGTCTAAATTTACTGCCACCACATCAAAATTAATTGGAGCAATGCGTTTTAAAAACAGCAAAATATCCAGTAGCGTAAAACTGTCTTTACCCCCTGAAATACATACCATAATAATATCGCCATCTTCAATCATATTAAAGTCGCGAATTGCCCAAGAAACCTCTTTTCTAATTTTCTTTTGTAGTTTTTTAAAACGAGCTGATGTAATGTGTTCATCGAATGGATAAACGTCATCGTCATCTTCTAAATACTCATTTGAATTTTTTTGAGTTAAAGCCTGAATAATCTCTTGATTATCCAAATTATCTTGATTATCTATTTCTGGATTATGTGCTTTTAAATTTATGACATCTTGATTTTTTTGCTGCATAACAACTTACACTCTGTTTGTGATTTTTTTAATATTAAATGGATAAATTATTTTAGATGACTATATTGCAAATTAAATTTTTTTGTTTTTAAATTGCTCTAAAAATGCTTTATCCAATGTCTTTTTAACCTGATATCTAGGATTGGTAGATTGCTGGGTTGTATCTTTGTTATCTTCAATATAAGCTGCGGTTTGAATCATTTTTCCATCAATTTTTTCATAATGGGTTTTGATGGTAGGCTTTTTAATTTCAGATTTTTTATCTAAATTTTTTATAAAATTTTGTCTGTTGTCTTTTCTATCTCTGGATTTTTTAGAAAATTTCTTATCGTATGTTTGTTTTTTTAACTCTTTATGTTTTTGAAATTTTTCCCCATTTGCTTTGCTATTTGTTTTATTGTGATTGGGGTTTTTTGTATTGTGTGCAAGATAACCATTTAGCGAACCGGTTTCATTAAAAGTCATTTGTTTATTTTTATGACAAATCTTAAAACTGTGATGAATTGGTTTTTTAATATTAAAATCAAAACCAATTGTTTTGTTGGTGATGTTTTCAATATCGTATCTTTGATATAACTCTTCAGATAAATTAAATTTAGTAAAATTATTACTAAAATATAATACACCATCAGGCGCGAGTCGATTCATTGCTCGGCTAATTAATGCTGCATGGTCTCTTTGTACATCAAAAGTGCCTTTAAATTTTTTAGAATTTGAAAAGGTTGGTGGGTCAATAAAAATCACATCAAATTGAGCGGTATTATTTTTTATCCACTCAAATGTATCTTCGGCAATAAACTGATATTTTTCTTGTTCGTGCTCATCTTTTGCATCTAAAACCAATCCATTTAAAGCAAAATTTTGCTGCCCCCAAGTCAGGTAATTTGCAGATAAATCGACGCTAACCACAGATTTTGCTCCTGCAACCGCTGCATGAACGCTGGCACTGCAGGTATAAGCAAATAAATTGAGTACCCGTTTATTTCGGCTATTTTGGGCAACTATTGTGCGCATGTTGCGGTGATCCAAAAATAACCCTGTATCTAAATAATCGGTAAAATTAACATAAAAATACGCCCCATTTTCTTGAACGATATTCATTTTTTTGGGCTTGGTATGTTCACTGTTTTGTTTATGGTATTGGTCATTTCCTGATTGTTTGGCACGAGTTTTAATAAAAATACTGTCACGAGAAACATCCAGCACTTCCCTTAGTGCTGCTAACATTTGATTAAAACGAGTTTTGGCAATTTCTGGAGAAATTTGTTTTGGCGGCGCGTATTCTTGAACATGCACTTGATCACCATACAAATCGATGGCTGCATTGTAGTTAGGCAAATCTGCATCGTAAATTCTAAGATTGGTAACTTGATTTTTCTTGGCAAGTTTTTTTAGATGAATAAGGTTTTTTTGTAAACGATTGATGAATTCTTGATAGTCATCTTGGATAATGGTTTTTTTCTCAAAGGTTTCAATCAAATGATTGGGTCTATCTAATTGAATGCTGCCATATCGAAAATAAACCGTCAGTGCCCCATTATGACATTTTAAGGTGGTAGGGTGCTGAATTGGCAGTGTGTCAGCGTGTTCAATATCACTGGCTAAAACTGCTAAAGTACCATGTTTGATATTTGCAGCGCGTAAACCATCATAAACCGCCAGCCCAAGCCCCTGATATAAAGGCTTGATAAAATCTTGAACGCCCAGACGTTCTCCATAGGGTGGATTGGTAATAATCAGTGGATTTTTAGCGGATAAATTTGCTAACAGTGGCTTAAATTGACTTAATGATTGATGTTTAACATGCACAAAATTTAAAATTGGCATAAGCCCTGATGCGGCTAAATTTTTATGGCACGCTTGTACTGCTTTTGAATCGGCATCTAAAGCAAATACGGTAATTGGATTTTGGGTAAATTTGTTTAAATTTTGATGAAAATCATCCAATGCTTTTGAGCTTAAATCTTGCCAAAGTGTTTGGTTATGCCATTTCCACGCGTAAAAACCGAAGGCACTATTGGAATTTTTGATGGATTTTTCAAGCCCCACAGGATAATTGGTACGCATCAATAGCGCTTCGGTAATCAGCGTTCCTGAGCCGCACATCGGGTCAATCAGTGCATCAAATTCGCCTTGATGCCAATTGCATTCGTACAACAAGGCTGCCGCTAAATTTTCCTTTAAGGGTGCTTGAGTATTGACCACTCGGTAGCCACGTTTATGTAGACTTGTGCCTGATAAATCTAAAAATAGTTCAAAAGATTGAGGATTGGCGCTGGCAAAAATATGACAATCAGGGTTTTTTGCATCAACATCAGGCCGTTTACCGAGTTTTGTGTTGAAACTGTCGACGATGGCATCTTTGATTCGTAAGGTGGCAAATTGTTGATTGACATTTAGGCGTTTGTCAGTTACCAGCCGAATAGCAAATGTTTGTTCTACTCCAAACACATCCTGCCAATCAAATAAACTAGTAAAACGATATAAAGTTTCAGGAATATCTTCATCAATGCTTTGAGTTTGTAAGGTACGAGTGATTTTTTTACCCATTTTGTCAGTGGTCACTTGGGTAACTGTTTCGCATTTTTGCTTAAATGGGTACTCACCAATGGGCAGTAGCAAACGACTTGCTACGCGACTATATAGGCAAAGATGATAAAACTGAACCAAAGATACAGTAGTGTGTACACGTCCTGTTTTATGAATTTTACCTATTAAATTAAAACTTGTCAGTTCAGTAAGCAATGCATTTTCAAGCCCATCAGCACATGTGATGACCAGAGAAAAAGCGTCCAGATTAAAATCAGCAAAAGGGCGACGGGAAAAATTCATGGTAAGCTCAGTACGAAAAACTGTTTATTGTACCATAATTTTCCATTGTCGTTAAGATTTCAAACCCATAGCATAACTGGCAACTAAAGGTTTAATACCTGGTATTTTGTCAAAAATAATCAATCCTGCATTTCTGGCAAATTTTACCGCAGAATTTTTATGAGTAAAACTCTTTACTACAAAATCACAAAAACGAATCACACGCTTTTGGTCTTTTTGGCGCGCCATTTCGTATTGAAATAATTTTGCATGACCACCAAAATCAAACTCGCCTTTTTCGGCTTGTTTTAAAATATCTCCAAGCATGTTTGCTAGCGCATAAGCATCTCTTAAGCATAAATTAAAACCTTGACCTGCTACAGGATGCAAGGTGTGCGCAGCATTTCCCATCAAAACACAGCGACCAATTACTTGACGTTTTGCTAAAACCTTCATAAGAGGGTAAGCGCCACGTCTGCCTGCTTGTAAAAACTGACCTGCCTCTTGCCCAAAAACGGTTTGTAATGTGTTTAAAAAATATTCATCATCGGTTAAATATCGCTCTTCTTCACCTTTTGGACAAATAAACACCACAGAACGTCGATAACCTTGTGTTGTTTGAGGCTGATCATCTGTAGGTATGATGTCTGTTAATGGCAATAATGCCAATGGTCCTACTTGACTAAAGCGCTCAATTGCAATATGATTATGTGGTTTATCTGTCTGCACTACACCCACAATCCCAACTTGTTGATAATCATAAGTATCTGTTTTAACAGCTAAAATATGTCGCATGGGTGAATTTTGCCCATCACATGCCACTGCTAAAGGCGCTTCTACTAATAACGTTAGCTGCTCATCATCCTTCTTATGCGCTGTAACGGTTACACCTGCGTCGCATTGTCTAATATCCACTACATTGGTGTTGTCCAATAATGTGATAAAATCACTTGCCTTAACTGCTTCTAAGAGTTTACGTCCAAGCCAGGCATTTTCCATCACGTATCCAAAACTTTCAACGTTTTCTTGCTCTTTATTTAGCATTGCGCGCCCAAAACAGTTAAGCTCACTGATACTCACCCCATCAATACGACAAGCACGACTTTGTAGCTGTTGCCAAAGCCCAATTTGTGTATAAATTTGTACAGTGCGTCTGGATAAAGCCGTATTGCGACTGTCCAAATAATGAATACGTTGAATGTCTTTATCGGGTGAAATGTCAGGATATTTTGCAGTTTCAATTAATGTGCTAAAAATTCCTTGATGAGCAAGTAGTAAAGCAAAAGATAAACCCACGTGACCACCACCAATGATAATGACATGGTTTTGATTGCTGGGTTTAAGATGGTTGGGCATGATAAAAACTCTTGTTTGTTGGCATAAATAAATTGCTCATTATAGCAAATTTACAAAGTGCTTGAAAAATGCACTCATGCTATTAAAACAACCGCTTAAAATAAATATATTTTTGAATGATTTTTGTTATAATATTTGTCTTTTTAAGAACTATTTTATTATTTGTTATTAAAGGTGAAATTTATGAATATTCAAGCACTGATGCAACAAGCCCAAGCTATGCAAAAACAAGTGGAACAAAATGTTGAAACTGCCAAAAAAAATCTTGCTAATAAAGAAGTCCATGGTGAGGCAGGTAATGGATTGGTTAAAGTTACCATGACGGGACGCCATGTAGTAAAACGTTTGTCTATTGACCCAAGTTTATTAGGTGATGAGCCCGATATGATTGAAGATTTAGTTGCTGCAGCTGTTAACGATGCGGTGCGCCAAGCGGATGCGCTGTCTGAGGAAGTTATGGCTGGTGCAACCGCTGGGATGGGTCTACCCAAAGGCATGCAAGGGCTATTTGGCTGATTTTACCAAAATACAGTTACCAAATCATGAGTGGTCAATTAGCAAAATGGGATAAATTACCTGTTTATTGGGTCAATAACGAAGCGACTTTGTATCAATTAATTGACAAAATTGATAACAGTCAAATTGTTGCGTTGGATACCGAATTTATCAGACGTAGTACCTATTATCCTATTTTAGCATTAATTCAAATTAATACAGGTGATGCTATTTATTTGGTTGATGCACCTCAGTTATTTTTACATGATTTATGGCAGGCATTAATTGAAGTGCCAATGATGGTTTGGTATGCTTGTTTTGAAGATTTATGGATTTTTTATCTTCTGGCTGGCTGTCCACCTTTAACTAATATTTTTGATGTGCAAATTGCTATTGCTTATTTGACAGGGCAGACGCATGTTGGTTATGGTCAAGCCGCCCATGATTTTTTAGGTGTTTGTTTAAACAAATCAGAAAGTAAATCTGACTGGATGGCTCGCCCCCTAAGTAATCAACAAGAACAATATGCGGTTAATGATGTGCGTTATCTTTTGGCATTATATCATGATGTAAAAAAAAGATTAGACCAGCGTCGGTTATACACCTGCGTGATTGAAGACAGTAATTTACTTGCTAAAGACATTCATGCTACTTACCACACCCCTTTAGATAAAATGTATTTAAATTACATTTCGTGTTCTTATAAACCAAGACAATTGGCAATTTTAAGAAATTTGGTGGCTTGGCGAGAAGCACTTGCTAAATCAATTAATCAGCCTGTTAGCTTTATTATCAATAAACAAGCTTTACGAGAAATTGTTGAAAAATCGCCTTTAACTATCAAAAATTTAGCACAAACCACATTAAATCGTCATACTTTGCGACGATATGGCAATGAAATTTTAAAACAAATTAACCACGCCAAATCCTTGCCTGAGTCCCAATTACCACAACACACTTTGCCTAGTTTTTATCATAATAATAAAAATTTTAAAAATGCCATAGATAATATTGTTAAGCAATACAGTCAAAAGACTGGAATTCCTGAATGTTTGCTTTTAAAAAGTCGTTGGATTGATGAATTAACATCTTTGGTGTACTACGATTTACCTATCGCCAGTGTTAGTATTGGCTTGCAAGGTTATCGTTATGATTGGGTGGTTTGTGAAATCTTACCACTGCTGATGACTTATAAAAAACAAATACAAATTAGATTTGAATCATAAGTTTTCTTATTATAGACTAAATAAATACACTTTAGCTGCTTGGTTTACAAAAGGCTGGTTATTTAATCATGATAGTTTCAACACACAGCTACCCGTAGGTAGCTGCAAGTGAGCCTAAACAGCCATGTCAATTACAATGCAGTTTCAACACACAGCTACCCGTAGGTAGCTGCCCGAACAAGACTTTGCGCAAACCAACGCCAATATGTTTCAACACACAGCTACCCGTAGGTAGCTGCTTGGCTTTCAAGGTCTTTTTTACCCAAGCTCGCAGTTTCAACACACAGCTACCCGTAGGTAGCTGCTTTTGCCGAAAAATAAACATTTCTTGGCAAATCCCGTTTCAACACACAGCTACCCGTAGGTAGCTGCCTTGCGTTGTCTGGCACGGTCTATGCTGCAGGAGTAGTTTCAACACACAGCTACCCGTAGGTAGCTGCCAAACCACTGTAAACGGTCAAACAGCAAGCATAGTTTCAACACACAGCTACCCGTAGGTAGCTGCGTCTATGACACCTTGATTGCTGCAGCTGCTTGCAATGTTTCAACACACAGCTACTCGTAGGTAGCTGCACCTAGCTTTAATAGCTGCTTGTGTTGCATTTAAAGTTTCAACACACAGCTACCCGTAGGTAGCTGCTTTTTTGCCACAGATTGGCGATTTTATTTTGCTGGTGTTTCAACACACAGCTACCCGTAGGTAGCTGCTTTTAATTTTGGAGCATAATCATGTTAAACGCTGTTTCAACACACAGCTACCCGTAGGTAGCTGCGGACTATGCCGTAAAACTTGAGACCCAAAAGCAGGTTTCAACACACAGCTACCCGTAGGTAGCTGCGTATTAATACAAGCAAACCTTTAACCCAAACTGAGTTTCAACACACAGCTACCCGTAGGTAGCTGCCATACATATCACCAATCTGCTGTGGTGTAAGCTGGGTTGTTTCAACACACAGCTACCCGTAGGTAGCTGCCCAACCCATGACTATTTATCAAGCTGTTAAATAATGTTTCAACACACAGCTACCCGTAGGTAGCTGCGATTAAGATTGGAAATATGCCGACCTACTTTTATGTTTCAACACACAGCTACCCGTAGGTAGCTGCCTAACTTGGCGTGGGCTGTAAGGTGGGTCAAATGTTTCAACACACAGCTACCCGTAGGTAGCTGCAATTTTGGAGAAGGAGCATAATCATGTTAAGCGTTGTTTCAACACACAGCTACCCGTAGGTAGCTGCGCGCGCTATGTAAGACAAGGCAAAAGCCAAACCATGTTTCAACACACAGCTACCCGTAGGTAGCTGCGACGGTTTACTTCTTCTTTTTGCTCTTTCAATAAAGTTTCAACACACAGCTACCCGTAGGTAGCTGCATCATTCTATGATTTCCTTGGTACAGCTACCAACAGTTTCAACACACAGCTACCCGTAGGTAGCTGCAGGGCTTTGCTTTGCCAAAAATTGGAGTTTTTTGTGTTTCAACACACAGCTACCCGTAGGTAGCTGCTAGTTTCTTCTACTGTAGTTTCTTCTAATTCTGTTGTTTCAACACACAGCTACCCGTAGGTAGCTGCTATTAGCCAATCATATTGACCCCAAGTCTTACTATGTTTCAACACACAGCTACCCGTAGGTAGCTGCACGGAGATTTCATGATTACTATTGGTAAGTTTATTGTTTCAACACACAGCTACCCGCAGGTAGCTGCAATCACAAACTTGTATTTGCAACTTTTACAGTGCGTTTCAACACACAGCTACCCGCAGGTAGCTGCAGTACAGTGTTGGGGGCATTGATAGCTTCGCCCTAGTTTCAACACACAGCTACCCGCAGGTAGCTGCTTTGCTGATAGTGTCAGGGCAAGCTCTGGTATTAGAGTTTCAACACACAGCTACCCGCAGATAGCTGCAACTCATGACAAAACCAAACAAAACAACTTATCAGTTTCAACACACAGCTACCCGCAGGTAGCTGCCTTTGCCTTTTTATCGGCTTCGGCGTGGGTCAAGGGTTTCAACACACAGCTACCCGTAGGTAGCTGCTTGTAACTTTATGGGGCGAGCTTGGGGCAGACAGTTTCAACACACAGCTACCCGCAGGTAGCTGCCTCCAAAAATGTATCACGGATTTTTTTGTTGTGATACGTTTCAACACACAGCTACCCGCAGGTAGCTGCACAAGCTAAAAACGCTACTATATAATAAGCAACATGTTTCAACACACAGCTACCCGCAGGTAGCTGCTTGATTTATCCATTGCTAGAGGCTCAAGCCCATACGTTTCAACACACAGCTACCCGCAGGTAGCTGCAGGTGTACGCTCATTTAGTGTACACACGTTCGCTTGTTTCAACACACAGCTACCCGCAGGTAGCTGCGTAAAATCGGTCAAAAATCACCCAAAAAAACGGCTGTTTCAACACACAGCTACCCGCAGGTAGCTGCTTTTAAAAAATTTTTACTAAAGTGTTAAGTCCTTGTTTCAACACACAGCTACCCGCAGGTAGCTGCTAACTTTTTGCCTGCCGAAAACCACCCCCAGCTAGGTTTCAACACACAGCTACCCGCAGGTAGCTGCCTTATCCAAGCTATGATATAGATATGCTTATGGACGAGTTTCAACACACAGCTACCCGCAGGTAGCTGCATTAAAAAATAAGCTATCCTAAACATTATCCTACAAGGTTTCAACACACAGCTACCCGCAGGTAGCTGCAAAAAATCACTCATGCCGACGCTCCCCCATGTACAGTTTCAACACACAGCTACCCGCAGGTAGCTGCCTGTCTGCGCTAGACGTAAATCATTGAGACATAGCTATGTTTCAACACACAGCTACCCGCAGGTAGCTGCTCTGAGATGTTAGCCAACTTTCGCGACCTAATCATGTTTCAACACACAGCTACCCGCAGGTAGCTGCGACTGAAACCAAATCACAACACAGGGTAAACGCATTGTCTTTGTTTCAACACACAGCTACCCGCAGGTAGCTGCGTTACTATCCCCATAATACTGTTGTGCAATCACATGTTTCAACACACAGCTACCCGCAGGTAGCTGCCACCGATAGCACTATCGCCACTCGTAACCCCTAAGTTTCAACACACAGCTACCCGCAGGTAGCTGCCTTATCGTTCAAATCACGACTACAAATGCTAATTGTTTCAACACACAGCTACCCGCAGGTAGCTGCGATTTGTTGGTTATGTCTCGTCCACTGATAGACAGTTTCAACACACAGCTACCCGCAGGTAGCTGCTGAAATTGATAGATTGATAGCAAGACTAACCAATGTTTCAACACACAGCTACCCGCAGGTAGCTGCCCGTTTTTTTGGGTGATTTTTGACCGATTTTATAGTTTCAACACACAGCTACCCGCAGGTAGCTGCTTTGGACAAAAATGCGCAGGTCATTGATTTTACTAAGGTTTCAACACACAGCTACCCGCAGGTAGCTGCATTTGCTTGTCAATATATTTTTTCAAATTTTTTTGTTTCAACACACAG
The DNA here is from genome assembly GCF_055193055.1 of Moraxella sp. I5G. NCBI lineage: Bacteria > Pseudomonadati > Pseudomonadota > Gammaproteobacteria > Moraxellales > Moraxellaceae > Moraxella > Moraxella sp. I5G. The sequence goes on from NZ_JBUXLH010000001.1 coordinate 48,152, forward strand.
CTACCCGCAGGTAGCTGCAAGTATTTTTTGCTGCTAGTTTCCGATTTTTCGGTGTTTCAACACACAGCTACCCGCAGGTAGCTGCTTATATATAGCGCTTTTGCTGCTGTCAATATATTTTTGTTTCAACACACAGCTACCCGCAGGTAGCTGCAGTTACGCTCCATGTCTATTTGTAGGTCAGTTAATGTTTCAACACACAGCTACCCGCAGGTAGCTGCAAATGATTTGACACCTTTATACAGTAGCATTAAAGTTTCAACACACAGCTACCCGCAGGTAGCTGCTTATAGACACACCCCCCACTTACGACCTTCTTGCTGTTTCAACACACAGCTACCCGCAGGTAGCTGCTTTCATTTTGCATTTTATATTGCTCTTCACCAAAGCGTTTCAACACACAGCTACCCGCAGGTAGCTGCTTGTCAGAAGCAGCAGCGAAAAAATAGCTATATATGTTTCAACACACAGCTACCCGCAGGTAGCTGCCATACCTATTATAATTTAATCCACCGCAGATTGTGTTTCAACACACAGCTACCCGCAGGTAGCTGCATTAAAGCGCAAGTATAATCTTGCTGTTTTTTCAGTTTCAACACACAGCTACCCGCAGGTAGCTGCAAGTTGGCGATGAGTACCATATCATTGATTATTATGTTTCAACACACAGCTACCCGCAGGTAGCTGCCATCTTGCCCAAAGTCCGGCGCTTGGGTAATGTTGTTTCAACACACAGCTACCCGCAGGTAGCTGCTATATATTATTTTTTGCAGCGTGCAAGTATTTTTAGTTTCAACACACAGCTACCCGCAGGTAGCTGCGCGTCTGAAATCATCAGACAGTTAAAAGCGTCTGTTTCAACACACAGCTACCCGCAGGTAGCTGCAAAAGTCGCCAGATTTATCAAAAAACAATACCCGTTTCAACACACAGCTACCCGCAGGTAGCTGCGATTTATTATTCGGACTGCTTGCAGCACTACATCGTTTCAACACACAGCTACCCGCAGGTAGCTGCTGGAGCGGACAATAGCGATGTTTTCTGCTTTTGGTTGTTTCAACACACAGCTACCCGCAGGTAGCTGCTCCAGTACGATGTTCTGCCGTCTTTGTGTGGTGGTGGTTTCAACACACAGCTACCCGCAGGTAGCTGCTCACGCACACCACGTGCATAATCCAGCTTTTCTTTGTTTCAACACACAGCTACCCGCAGGTAGCTGCAGGATAATTTTTGCCAAAAAGTACAATAAGCACAGTTTCAACACACAGCTACCCGCAGGTAGCTGCTGGCATGAATTTTATTAATAATATCTGCTTTATTGTTTCAACACACAGCTACCCGTAGGTAGCTGCATGTTGCAAGAGAGCAAATTGTTCGGGGTGTATATGTTTCAACACACAGCTACCCGCAGGTAGCTGCATTTTCCAAAAAATTAACTTTTTCTAATAACATTAAGTTTCAACACACAGCTACCCGCAGGTAGCTGCGAAGTTACCCATACATGGACACCTGAAACCTTAATAGTTTCAACACACAGCTACCCGCAGGTAGCTGCGTCAAAGGCAACCTCTTTGACATCAAAACGATCTAGTTTCAACACACAGCTACCCGCAGGTAGCTGCTATCAGCAAATAGTGCATTATCGTCTGTATTCCATGTTTCAACACACAGCTACCCGCAGGTAGCTGCTCCGTGCCGATGGGTTTTGGTGTTTTTTGAGTTATAGTTTCAACACACAGCTACCCGCAGGTAGCTGCCAATTCTTTTTGTTTCGATAGCATTGGTTCTAGTGTTTCAACACACAGCTACCCGCAGGTAGCTGCCTTGGGCTTCAGATTTGGGGGAAATGTCTGCTGGTTTCAACACACAGCTACCCGCAGGTAGCTGCTCGTCGGCTTCGTCCTCGTCGGTCGTTAAACCTTCGTTTCAACACACAGCTACCCGCAGGTAGCTGCGTCACCTCTTCTTTGGTTAGGTTGATGCAGATTAGTTTCAACACACAGCTACCCGCAGGTAGCTGCGCGGTTCGGCGGTGCTTCTGATGATAATTTTCAAGTTTCAACACACAGCTACCCGCAGGTAGCTGCGTAAAATCAAGGGTTTGCGCAATTTGTATCACGGCGTTTCAACACACAGCTACCCGCAGGTAGCTGCCAGGCTGAAAAACGCACTATATAATAAGCAACAAGTTTCAACACACAGCTACCCGCAGGTAGCTGCTACCGAAAGCTATAATTTCAATTACGGCTTTTCAGTTTCAACACACAGCTACCCGCAGGTAGCTGCGTCAATAAGCCTTTTGTGGATAATTTCACCAATCCAGTTTCAACACACAGCTACCCGCAGGTAGCTGCAGCGCATTCAACGATATATCCATCCCTGCATAGGCAGTTTCAACACACAGCTACCCGCAGGTAGCTGCTATCGCCAACGCTTTACATTTTTGCAGATAATGACGTTTCAACACACAGCTACCCGCAGGTAGCTGCCCGGGATTCTGTACTTGATACGCAATCCAGTTAAGTTTCAACACACAGCTACCCGCAGGTAGCTGCTACGCTGCAATCCCTAACGCTTAAAAATCAAGCTGTGTTTCAACACACAGCTACCCGCAGGTAGCTGCACTGCTTTATCAAAGATAAAGGCTATCAGCATGCGTTTCAACACACAGCTACCCGCAGGTAGCTGCCGCTTTGTCGTCTGATTTGCGAGTCAAAAGCATGGTTTCAACACACAGCTACCCGCAGGTAGCTGCAATGGTTTGACCCGATTATGGACGCACTTTACGGGGTTTCAACACACAGCTACCCGCAGGTAGCTGCAAATGGTTATACACCATTAGACACCTATAATAAGTTTCAACACACAGCTACCCGCAGGTAGCTGCATATAGCATTGTGAACGGTGTCAAACAGTATGATGGTTTCAACACACAGCTACCCGCAGGTAGCTGCAATTGATGATAAAGAGCAGTTAATTTCACTACTGGTTTCAACACACAGCTACCCGCAGGTAGCTGCCATCTCAGCAACAGGTACGGATTTTAAAAAGGTTGTTTCAACACACAGCTACCCGCAGGTAGCTGCTTGTAGCTCATCGCTAACAACTTGATGACTATTATAGTTTCAACACACAGCTACCCGCAGGTAGCTGCAGCAACATAAACAACGCAAAGATGATTAAAAATCTGTTTCAACACACAGCTACCCGCAGGTAGCTGCTTAATCAGGCTAGGCTTAAACATGGTTAGACTTTGTTTCAACACACAGCTACCCGCAGGTAGCTGCTTGATATTTTAACAATTTGCGAAGACATCCAAAAAGTTTCAACACACAGCTACCCGCAGGTAGCTGCTATCTAACTGACAACGACATCGCCCCGTTTACTTGTGTTTCAACACACAGCTACCCGCAGGTAGCTGCGACCGCTCACAAAATTTGTGTCTAGGTCGTGGTTGTTTCAACACACAGCTACCCGCAGGTAGCTGCCATCTAGCTTCAACACTTTTTATCAAATTTTTTTAAGTTTCAACACACAGCTACCCGCAGGTAGCTGCATCAATGACTTAATAAAATAATCAAAAATTTTATAGTTTCAACACACAGCTACCCGCAGGTAGCTGCTAATGATGATTTAGATAATCTATCATTACCGATTGTTTCAACACACAGCTACCCGCAGGTAGCTGCACCCTTGCCGCACAAGGGGTCAACGTCTATTGTAGTTTCAACACACAGCTACCCGCAGGTAGCTGCACGGAAATCAGGGATAGATACAAGGCTCATGTACGGTTTCAACACACAGCTACCCGCAGGTAGCTGCGTTAATTGGGCTAGGCTTAAATGCGGTTAGGTTTTGTTTCAACACACAGCTACCCGCAGGTAGCTGCCCCGTTCACGTAATTAACGTCAAAATCTGTATCGTAGTTTCAACACACAGCTACCCGCAGGTAGCTGCACCCTTGCCGCGTCTAGCGTCAACAGCGTTTTTAAGTTTCAACACACAGCTACCCGCAGGTAGCTGCACAAACAAATTTGAATCTATATAATAGTCATCAAGTTTCAACACACAGCTACCCGCAGGTAGCTGCTTGTGGCATGGAGTATATGCCAAGCCGTATTTTAGTTTCAACACACAGCTACCCGCAGGTAGCTGCACTTTATCACCCTTTTTGGGGGTGATATGGATATAGTTTCAACACACAGCTACCCGCAGGTAGCTGCCGTGGTGAGATACCAACCCATGCTTCCCGGCAAGTTTCAACACACAGCTACCCGCAGGTAGCTGCTGAGCGTTGTTTCCGTTCCTGACTTCCGAGCTGCTGTTTCAACACACAGCTACCCGCAGGTAGCTGCATTTTTTGGTATATGCTATAACATAACGCAGTAAGTTTCAACACACAGCTACCCGCAGGTAGCTGCCTTATATAAACACCACCGCGTCACTACTATATATAGTTTCAACACACAGCTACCCGCAGGTAGCTGCAAATCAAGGGTTTGCACGTTTTGTATCACAGCTTGTTTCAACACACAGCTACCCGCAGGTAGCTGCCAGATTATTTCTAATCTGCATCAACCTAACCAAGAGTTTCAACACACAGCTACCCGCAGGTAGCTGCTTTAGGATATTTGGACAAAATCTTGTAAGTCATTGGTTTCAACACACAGCTACCCGCAGGTAGCTGCGATTTGAGTAATCTATCGTTACCAATTGAAATGTAGTTTCAACACACAGCTACCCGCAGGTAGCTGCCGACCTACTATTTAACAATTTGATAAACAGCCCTGTTTCAACACACAGCTACCCGCAGGTAGCTGCGCATAGCAGCGATTTTTAGCAGCTATATATAGCGTTTCAACACACAGCTACCCGCAGGTAGCTGCATGGCGAAGCACTCATAATAGCAACACGTTTTTAAGTTTCAACACACAGCTACCCGCAGGTAGCTGCCCTGATTATAAAGCCCAATTAGACAAATTAATTGATGTTTCAACACACAGCTACCCGCAGGTAGCTGCCCCTTGCCCTGCAAGGACTCAACACCCTTTGTAAAGTTTCAACACACAGCTACCCGCAGGTAGCTGCATTTAAAAAATTTTTAAAAAGTATTGACAAGCTAGTTTCAACACACAGCTACCCGCAGGTAGCTGCTGCTGATGGTTCTAGATCCGACCATTGGGACATAGTTTCAACACACAGCTACCCGCAGGTAGCTGCGCTAATTTTCGGCGGTGCATCTGATGATAATTTTCAAGTTTCAACACACAGCTACCCGCAGGTAGCTGCTCCCTCGTTTCTAGACCTTGCCAAGTAAGGCTTTGACAGCCTAAATTCGCTAAAGCTATTTATAAAGAGAGTTTTTGAAGTATAACATAAATTTTTTGTAAAAACAAAATGATAAGTTATTGATTTAAAAATGATTATAAAAATCGCTAATTTACTGTATTTTTGATGACAACCACGGGTTAGCGATTGATAAATTTATTTGATGAAGGCTTGTTACAACACTTATTATGATTGGTGAAATAAAACAAATTAGTAAGTACATTGTAAATTAATGCTTACTTTTTAAATTAATTAAATCATTTGTCGCTTAAGCTTATTTAATAAGCTAAAATAGTTAATTATACCAAATTATGTAAAGTTATACCACATGACAAAAAACTTAATAAAAAACCAACATGATTTACTTAAGCCTTTGTACATTGGAGGCTTAAAAATCGACAATCGCTTGATACTTGCACCGATGGCGGGGGTTACAGATAATCCTTTTAGAAGACTGTGTCGAAATTTTGGGGCAGGGCATGCCATCAGTGAAATGATTATTGCAGATACGGCGCTTTATGCGCGTAAAAAATCATTGTATCGTGCTGATTTTACAGGAGAGATTGCACCTATTTCTGCTCAAATTGCAGGAGCAGATGTTGATAAATTGGTTGCAGCAGCGCGTTTTCAAGTAGAAAACGGGGCGCAAATGGTTGATATCAATATGGGATGTCCTGCCAAAAAAGTATGTAAAAAATTGTCAGGTTCTGCTTTATTAGCCGATTTGCCTTTGGTGGAAAAGTTACTTAATGAAGTTGTTAAAGCAATTGATGTACCCATTACTTTAAAAACGCGTCTAGGCTATGAAAATGGCAAAGAGAACATTTTAACAGTTGCTAAAATTGCAGAAAATGCAGGTATTAGTGCCATTACCATTCATGGCAGAACTAGAGAAGATATGTATCATGGTAGTGCTCGTTATGAATTGATTGCCAAGGTTAAAAAATTGATAAACATTCCTGTGATTGTTAATGGTGATATTGACAGTGCTGAAAAAGCAGTCAATGTTCAGCAGATAACGGGTGCTGATGCGGTAATGATAGGAAGGGCAGCACAAGGAAAGCCTTGGATTTTTAGGGAGATTCATCATTATTTACAAACTGGAAAATTGCCTAAAAAACCAACAATTAATGAATTAAAAGAAGTCGTCTTGACGCATCTTGATGAATTATATCGTTTTTATGGAGAGTATTCAGGTTGCCGTATTGCTAGAAAACACATTGCATGGTATACAGGCAGTCTACCCAACTCAGCTGCTTTTCGTCAGGCTATGTATCACAAAGAAACCACAAAAGAACAATTTATGGTGGTAGAGCAGTTTTTTAATACTGTATCAATAAATGAATAAATCAGTAAATTTATCATTAATAACATTAGGATAAAAATTTGCCCGCAATGAGTGTAAATAGTGTAAACTATGGTAAATTTTTTTAGGAAAAAAGATAGTTCATGTTTCGTCCTCTTGCTTTATTTATTGGGCTTCGCTATACCAAAGCTGAACATAAAAATGGCTTTATTTCTTTTATTTCACTGATTTCTATTATTGCACTGACGTTGGGCGTAGCGGTCCTGATTACAGTGCTTTCTGTGATGAATGGGTTTGATAGGGAGCTAAAAACTCGTATTTTGGGCACCGTATCTCAAGCTTCAGTGTTGTCGCCAGAGATTATTGCTGATTGGAAGTCTCTTGGAGAAAAGATTCAACAAAATGATAAAAATGTTGAGGCAGTTGCGCCATTTATTCAGTTACAAGGCATGATTACTGCTTATGGTCAAGTTTCAGGCGTGGTGGTATCTGGCATCGAACCTGAATACGAAAAAAAAGTTTCTATTATCAATGAACATATGTTGGCAGGTGATATTGACAATTTAAAAGAAGGTGAATTCGGAATCGTTCTGGGTAAAAGCATGGTTGATAACATGAATTTGCAATTAGGCGATAAAGTAACCTTGGTGTTACCTGAAGCATCACCATCACCAGCGGGGGTTATTCCACGATTTAAACGTTTTACTTTGGTGGGGATTTTTAATATTAGTCCTGAATTAGATAGTTTAACAGGTTATGTTGCGATGCGTGATGCGGGTGTTTTGTTGAGACTACCAGAAGGCGCTCAAGGCATTCGCTTAAAATTAAATGATATTTTTTATGCACCAATCGCCGCTGATAAAGCTCAGTCCATTGACCCAGATAGATTAATCTCAGATAACTGGAAACAAACCCATGGTAATTTATTTTCTGCAATTCAAATGGAAAAAACCATGATGGCATTGCTGCTATCTCTGATTATTTTGGTAGCGGCTTTTAATATTGTGTCTAGTTTGATTATGTTGGTAACCGATAAAAAGGCTGATATTGCCATTTTAAAAACCTTTGGCGCCTCCCCTAAATTGATTACACAGGTTTTTGTCGTGCAAGGCATGATTATTGGTGTTGTTGGTACGGTGCTTGGAACAATTTTAGGGGTTACCTTCTCTTTAACAGTCAGCGACTTACTCAATTGGGTAAACAATACATTGGGGTTGGGGCTATTTAATGCGTATTTTGTGGATTATTTGCCATCACAGGTAAAAGTTTTGGATGTTTTGTTGGTTGTGAGTATTTCATTTTTGTTGTCTTTTTTGATGACAATTTATCCCGCACTGCGTGCTTCAAAAGTTCAACCTGCTCAAGCATTACGTTATGAATAAGGATAAAGAATGAATGCAATCTTAGAAGCAAAAAGCATTAGTAAAATTTACGATGAAGGCAAAATTAAAACTGAAGTTTTGTTGGGTCTGGATTTAACAATTCAGGCAGGCGAGCGTGTTGCTATCGTTGGTAGCAGCGGTTCTGGCAAAAGTACGCTTTTGCATTTGTTGGGCGGGCTTGATACGCCGACTACAGGTGAAGTTTGGTTAAAGGGTGTTTGTCTTAATCAATTAAATGAAACTCAGCGTGGTGAATTAAGAAACCAGTATCTAGGTTTTATTTATCAATTCCATCATCTTTTGGCGGAGTTTACCGCAACTGAAAACGTTGCGATGCCACTTTTGATGAGAAAAAATGTTTCAATTTTAGAAGCTAAAGAGCTGGCAAATGAACTGTTGCAAAAAGTTGGACTGGCGCATCGAAGCCATCATCGCCCTAGTGAATTGTCAGGCGGGGAGCGTCAAAGAGTGGCTATTGCTAGGGCTTTAGTTACCAAGCCTGCATTGGTTTTGGCGGATGAGCCAACAGGCAATTTGGATGATGAAAATGCCCATGCAGTTTTTGAGTTATTATCAGAGCTGCAAAGCACATTTGGTATGGCACTTTTGATGGTAACACACGATAAAGCATTGGCAAAAAAAGCTGACAGAATGCTGGTCATGAAAAGTGGACAATGGCAGTGACAGATTACATTTAAGAAGTTTAATCTAAAAAATTATACTAAATCGAAAAATCATCATCACTTTTACGATTTTTTTGGTTGCTAAATTTTGGGGCGTTAGCGTTGTAACCATGACGCTTACGCCAATCAATCAAAATATAATATTGCCAAACAATCCGAAATAAAATTCCTGCAATAATACTGGTAACAATTGCAAAAATCACAAGTCCAAGCCCAAACGCAGGTAGTGAAAATTGTGTCAAAATATGAGCATTGTAACCATTTCCCGATAGCCATTTGGTCAGTTCTGATACAAAAATACCAACCGTTCGAAAACCAATCAGTGGCTCACCAAGTAAAAAAGCACCCACACAATAAGCAGCCCAAAAAATAGGAATGGTGGTTAAGGGGTTGGTTAGCCACGTCAGGGCAATTGCCATTGGTACGTTTGCTCGAAATAATAGTGCGCCAATAATTGCGAGTGGCATTTGACCTGGCAAAGGGAAAAAAGCGCATAAAACACCAATATACACCGCTTTTCCAAGCGAATTTCGGTTCATGTGCCACAGGCGAGCATCCGCCAAAAAAGGTGCAAACCAACGCACAATTCGGTTTTGGTGTAATTTTTCTGGAGTGGGTAGCCATGCTTTTAGACGCTGTTTTGGCATAAAAAAACAAATATTAAAAAAACAACTTTTAATTATAGCAAAAAACAGCTTTATTTTAATGTTTTTATTTGCTAAGTGGTTAATTTTTTATCATAAAAAACCCTTGATGATCTCTTCAAGGGTTTTAAAAAATTGCTTTGAATTAAAAAATTAACCAAGAAATGCTTTATACATCCACAGATGTTTTTCTTGACCACTGGTGTAGTTTGAAAGCAAATCAGCAGTATTTTGGTCGCCTGCTTCTTCAGCAATCACAATCAATGCTTTTTGCTCGGCAATTAACGACTCCAGACCTTTGATTGCGCCACTTACACATTCACGTCCATCAAACGAATTTTTGTGTTCTTGGATGTTAGATAATGCCGCATAGTCGCTATAAGCGTGTAGGGGTGTGCCACCAAGCGTTAGAATGCGTTCAGCAATTTCATCAATTTGGTTTTGTAGCTCAGTGTACAGCTCTTCAAATTTAGTATGCAATGAGAAAAAGTGTTCACCTTTTACATTCCAATGATAACCACGTACATTTAAATAAAACACATGATAACCAGATAGTAATACATTTAATTTATCAATGGATTGTTGCATAGTCCCTCCTAAGGGTGTTTGCTTTGGTTGCGATTTAAAATCTTTATGTAGGTACAGTATAAACAATCTATTTTAATTGGTAAAATTGAATATTTATAATTTTTTAATTAATTTAATTAATTTTTTAAATTAAACTGCAGAAGGTAATCCCTCCATGCCTTTAGCTTTTACTTGACTTAGATGTTTGATGATGGTTTGGATGGGTAATCCTTGATTTTGCAAGCGTTTTGGAATAATTTGACTGCCTTTTTGACCGTGCGCTTCAAACATCACAAACAAAAATTCGTTTGTTTCATCCCAAGATGTCACCGCCGACCAAGCGATAACCCCTTGTTGCATGGGCGCTTGTCGAACATTCATGCCGCGCATTTGTAGATTTGTTAATCGGTCAGTGCTAGCAGGAATTGCCATAATAAGCCCATGACTTTGCACGCCAAGTTTTAATTGATACATTTCATCAGGAATTTTAAGTTCACTAACTTGTTTTTCAAATTCGCGTTTCATGTACCATTTTAATCCAAGTGTTCTAAGCAAAAGATAGACAACCACACCAATCAACATTAACCAAAAAATAATGGTTGAATAGCCTTGCAAAAAAATCAGTCCACAAATTGCTAAAATAATTGTAATCCCAATAACAATCCATTCTTTGGTGCGTAGTGATTTGATATTATAAGTGCTGGCGCTTTTTTCAAAAAGTGCAAGTTGAGCAGATTTAAATTCGCCATCCGTCATATTTAAAGCAATGGGCTGTAGGGTATAAGGATAAAGACCTTCTTTTTTATTTTTCATAAAAAACCACAAAAATAAACACAATGAATTTGCCTATCTTACCCAAATATTTCACAAAAATAAACCAAAAAACTAAAAATTTCCGATTAAATATAAAAATCACCAAAATCAGCTGAAATTTATGGTGCTTTTTGGTATTATAAACCACTTTAAAAACTTAATTTAAGAACAAATTTTTTTCAAGGGCAAATTATGTTAGACCCCAAATTATTGCGTGGTGATTTAAGTGATTTACAAGCCAAACTAGTCACTCGTGGTTATCAGCTTGACATTGATTTTTGGCAAGATTTAGAACAACGCCGTAAATCCTTACAAATAAAAACCGAAGATTTGCAAGCCCAAAAAAACCAAGGTGCAAAAAAAATTGGCGAATTAAAACGCAATGGACAAAATGCTGAAGAACTATTGCAACAAATGGAAGTGGTTAGCCAATCCATGAAAGTGGCTGAAAATGAATTAAAAGAACTGCAGTCCATTATTATTACTCAAAGTCTTGCCATTCCTAATTTACCTGATGATAGTGTACCTGTGGGTCAAGATGAAAATGACAACATTGAAGTTAGAAAATGGGGTGCGCCAAGAGTGTTTGATTTTCAAATAAAAGACCATACAGACATTGGCGAGGGTTTGGGATTGCTTGATTTTGAGTTGGCTGCTAAATTAACTGGTTCACGTTTTAGCGTGTTAAAAGGCGGTCTGGCAAGATTAAATCGTGCATTGATTCAATTTATGTTAGATACCCACATCCAAGCAGGCTATACTGAAATGTATGTGCCTTATATGGTGAATAATCATAGTTTGCAAGGAACAGGGCAGTTACCAAAATTTGAAGAAGATTTATTTAAACTGCGTGGTGATAAAGACTATTATTTAATTCCAACATCAGAAGTTCCTTTGACTAATACAGTTCGTGATGCAATTATAGAGTTAAAAGAACTACCCATCAAACTAACCGCACACACACCTTGTTTTCGTAGTGAGGCAGGTAGTGCAGGGCGTGATACACGAGGATTGATTCGCCAACATCAATTTGAAAAGGTGGAGATGGTGCAAATCGTTAAAGCTGAAACGTCCATGCAGGCGCTAGAAGAGATGACTGCTCAAGCTGAAAGTATTTTACAAGCTTTGGAGCTGCCTTATCGAGTTGTGGCATTATGCACAGGTGATATGGGCTTTAGTGCAGTAAAAACTTACGATATCGAAGTATGGTTACCTAGCCAAAATACTTATCGTGAAATTTCCAGTTGTTCAAATTGTGGTGATTTTCAGGCAAGACGTATGTTGGCTCGTGTTAAAGACGGTAAAAAAATTGAGTTGGTGCACACACTCAATGGTTCAGGGCTTGCGGTAGGGCGGACATTACTTGCTATTTTGGAAAATCATCAAAATGCGGATGGCACGGTTAATATTCCTAAGGTATTGCAGCCATATATGGGCGGTGTCAAAGTGCTTTCTTGATTATGTATCCTTGGTAAAAATTTAACTTATCATGTCAATTCTCCGCCTATCACTTCCTATCTAGGTGGAGAGTTAAGTGCAGGTGAGTTAATCAGGGCGTTTTTGTTTTTCAATAACCTACCCAATAGAGAAAATTACTATGTTAAAAAACTCACCATATTCGCACTTGCTCTAAGCCTTTTTATAAGTGCATATTTAATAAATATCACCATATTAAATCCAAAAAGCCAATCAAGGTAATAAAAATGCTCAATTCAGCTTTGGCTACATGTATGCACAAGGTCAAGCTATCAAACTGCTTTGGCAACAGCCTGTAAGGGCAGCAACCAAAGGGGCTGTAAAGTAATTATAAGCTAAGTAAATCAGATGATGAGCCCCATTTGCTGCTATCAAGCCTTATTTACAAATAGATACTAGGGTTTGTCATCGCCTGTAAAATCACAAACAAACACAAGTTTTATAAAGCTGACTACACCATCAAGAATTTTTTTTAAGTTAAGACTAGGTTTTGTAAATGATGACATCATTTCATCACAAATGTGCCAAGTGTGCATAATCGTCATTATGAAATACAGAATGACAGCCAAATATTTGATAGTGCGCATTGGTGTATGGATATTTCATTCAAATGGCGAAAAAGGTGTTTAAACCATAATAACTTAAAAATACCTTAAGCTGTTCTGTTGGTAAAATTCCCCAATATTTTATAAATTATGTTAAAATATGGCGATTTAATTAGCCTATAGGATTAGCCAAATGTCAGCCCCTCTAAACCAACGCCAAAATGCCAACGCCATCCGTGTCCTTGCTATGGATGCTGTTCAAAAAGCTAATTCAGGACATCCTGGCGCACCTATGGGTATGGCGGATATTGCTGAAGTGCTTTGGCGTCAGTTTTTAAATCACAATCCTGCCAACCCAAAATGGGCAAACCGCGACCGTTTTGTTTTATCAAATGGTCACGGTTCTATGTTGTTATATGCACTATTGCATTTAACGGGTTATGACTTAACAATTGATGACATTAAAAATTTTCGCCAGTTACATTCAAAAACCGCAGGGCATCCAGAGTATGGCTATGCAGGCGGAATTGAAACCACTACAGGGCCACTGGGTCAAGGAATTGCCAATGCGGTGGGATTTGCATTGGCTGAAAAAACGCTAGCTGCCCAATTTAATAAAGCTGACAACGAAATCATTAATCATTACACCTATTGTTTTTTAGGCGATGGCTGTTTAATGGAAGGCATCAGCCATGAAGCGTGTTCACTTGCTGGGACTCTTGAGCTTGGCAAATTGATTGTATATTATGATGATAATGGCATTTCTATTGATGGCGAAGTAGAAGGCTGGTTTAGTGACGATACCAAAAAACGCTTTGAATCTTACAATTGGCAAGTATTAAACGTAGATGGACATGACAGCCAAGCGATTGCGAAAGCCACCCAAGCTGCCAAGGCAGAAACAACCAAACCAACACTAATCATCTGTAAAACAGTTATTGGTCTAGGCTCACCAAATAAACAAGGTAAAGAAGATTGTCATGGCGCACCACTGGGTGCCGATGAAATTGCTTTAGCTCGTCAAGAGATGGGTTGGCATTTTCCTGCATTTGAAATTCCTCAGTCTATTTATCAGGCATGGGATGCTAAATCTAAAGGCGAAGCGCTTGAACAGGCGTGGAATGAAAAATTTGCTCACTATCAAGCAAACTACCCACACGATGCAAAAGAGCTATTGCGTCGTCTAAATGGTGAATTACCTGAAGATTTTATTCAAAAAGCAGACGAATTTATTCATCAAACTCAACAAAAGGGCGAGTCGCTCGCCACCCGTAAAGCCAGCCAAAACACCATCGCTGCTTTTGCTCCATTATTGCCTGAATTTTTAGGCGGTTCAGCAGATTTAGCGGGGTCAAACTTGACATTATGGAAAGATGCAAAAGGTGTACAAGTGCATACTGATGGTAACTATGTGCATTATGGTGTGCGTGAATTTGGTATGACTGCCATTGCCAATGGTGTGGCGCTGCATGGTGGATTCATTCCCTTTACAGCAACGTTTTTGATGTTTATGGAATATGCTCGCAATGCAGTGCGTATGGCAGCATTAATGAAACAGCGCATCATTCAGGTTTATACTCACGATTCAATTGGACTGGGTGAAGACGGACCAACTCACCAGCCTGTAGAACAAATTGCCAGTTTAAGAAATACTCCCAATCATTATACATGGCGCCCTTGTGATGCTGTTGAAACAGCGGTGGCTTGGAAGCAGGCAATTGTAACTAAAACTGCTCCTACAGCACTGATTTTATCTCGTCAAAATTTACCACATCAAATTCGCAGTGATGAACAAATTGCAGATATTGCCAAGGGCGGCTATATTTTAGCAAAAGAAAAAGGTGAGTTAAAAGCCATCATCATTGCAACAGGTTCAGAAGTAGAGCTTGCAATCAACGCTTATAATCAGCTTGATGGGGTGCGTGTGGTATCGATGCCATGCGTGGAAGCCTTTGAAAAGCAGTCTTTGGAATACCGCCAACAAGTTCTACCAAATCACATTCGTGCCCGAGTTGCTGTTGAAGCAGGTATTTGTGATTATTGGTATAAGTTTGTTGGCCTGGATGGAAAAATCATTGGCATGACCACCTTTGGCGAGTCAGCTCCTGCTAAAGATTTATTCAAGCATTTTAATATCACCACTCAAGCAGTTGTGGATGCAGTTCAATCTTTAATATGATTATATAAATGTAATTATATAACATAACTGATAACTACTTGATTTTAATCAAAACACACTTAAATTTTTTATAAATTAAGTGTGTTTTTTTGTAGCTTTTATCTTTCTTTTTTAATATAATATTTATCACTTTGTAAATCATTATCATTATTCTTATTTTAGAGATAATTTATGCGTAAATTCCCTTTATCTGTGCTTAGTGCCAGTGTGCTTTTTTCAACTTTCACATACGCCCAAACCCAAGAACCAACCGTGGAACTTGAAACCATGGTGATTGATGTATCAAAAGAAGCGGGGAAATACGTTGCCATTAAACCCATTTCTCTCAAAGATGATTCACCGTTATACGAAACGGCTCAATCCATCACTGTACTGACACCACAACAAGTAGAACAAAAACAAGCATCAACCGTTGCTGAGCTTTTAGAAAATGTGGCAGGTGTAAATTCTGGAGTGCAAGGTCGTCGTGGTTGGGATGATTTTATCATTCGTGGACAAGTATCATCCGCTCAGACTTACGTTGATGGTATGCGAGTACAAACTTCTACAAATAATTTACGAGCATGGGATGTGGGAGCGGCGGACGCCATTGAAGTGGTCAAAGGTCCGGCAACTGCTGATTATGGTATGGGGCTTCCGGGTGGAATTGTAAATATTACTTCAAAACGCCCACAAAATGAATCATTTAATCGCGCAACAATTACACTGGGAAATTTTAATCAAAAAGAAATCAGTTATGATATTAACCATGCACCCAATCAAACCAATAAAGGGGCATTTCGTCTCAATGGTCGTTATAGCGACCGTGATGACGCGACGGATTATGTATTTTTTAAAAATTTTTATATTGCTCCTAGCTATACCTTTGATTTGGGCGATAAAACCAATTTGACAGTTCTAGGCAGTTATCAATGGCGTGAATATTTGCGCCAACAAGGATTGCCGCACAATAATAAGGTTAATTTACGTACGGGTGTAAAAACCGTGCGTAATGCTCATGAAAAATATTCTGCCAAAACCTTTTTTGGCTTACCACAAAATACCGATGAGCAAAAAACGTTTCGTGTTGGTTATGATTTATCTCATAATTTAAATGATAAGGTCAAATTAAGTTCTATTTTTGCCGTTACTAAAACTGAAACTGATGGTAACCCAACACTGGCAAGGTCTTCTGATAATTTTTATCGTGATGGCGTTATTGGTAGAGAGGTAAATGTTCAGGATAAAAAAGATACCATGTATACCATGGATAATCGTGCTCAAATGTGGTTTGATACAGGTAGAATTCAGCACGATGTAACTGCAGGTGTGGATTTATTGCGTGAACGCAGTCACTATATTATTACGCGCGGCAATGCCAATGAATCGTTTGATGCCGATACTCCTGATTACACCTATACAGGTACAGGCGTGGTAAGGAAAAATCGTGATTGGTTAACCCACACCCAGTATGCAGGCGTATATTTAAAAGATAAAATGCGTTTTAATGATGTTATTGTAAATCTGGCAGCTCGCCATGATTGGGCAAATACCCAATTAAAAGACGACGTTAAAAAAACTTATGTTAAATCATCCGATAACGCTTTTACAGGTACGGCGTCTGTGATGTACGATTACCAAGGTAAATTTGCACCTTATATCAGTTACGGTACATCGTTTAATCCAAACAGTGATTTGGGTCAAGATGGTAAAATTTTAGATGCTGAAAAAGGTCATCAAGCCGAAGTTGGGGTAAAATTTCAAGGATTTAGTCGCCGTCTACAGGGTTATTTATCATATTATGATTTGACGCGTAAAAATGTGGCTGAAACGGTTGACGGTGCAACTTATTCTGATTTGATTGGCAAACAACGCACTAAAGGAGTGGAATTAGAAACAGCGCTTGTATTAAATAACCAATGGAATATCTCAGGAACGTACAGCTATATACCTACTGCCAAAATTGAAGAGGCAGCAACCAGTTATGAAAAAGGTCAACGCATCAGCCAGATTCCCAAACATGCTGCATCACTTTCTACCCAATATCATTTTAGTCCTGACCGTTTGGGTTGGTACGTCGGCGGCGGAGCAAGATATCAAGGCAAACGCACCGCTTGGCGCAGCACTAGTTTTATCGATTTGCCAAGTTATGCGCTCTTAGATTTAAAGGCGGGTTATGAAGCCAAACATTGGGGTGTAGGTCTGGCGGTAAAAAATGTCTTTGATAAAGATTACTTAATTGGCACAACCCCAAATTCACAATTGGTTTCTTATGGTGAGCCACGTAACATTCGCGTGAGTGTTAAATTTAAATATTGATTAAAAAATTACCAGTGATTTAAGAATCATGATTCAAAAACCTTTTGTCTTGTTGGCTGGGCAAAAGGTTTTTTCTAGGGTTTTAAAATTATGATGAATTGGCAGGCAGAATTAATCACCGCAGGTTTTTGGCTGTTTAAAGCGTTTTTTTGGGTTATGCTTGGGCTTTTAGGCTGTATGTATTTGCTTAAAAGAACAAATTTTGGACAAAAGTTTTGGCTAATTGTTCATCCTTGTTTAAACTTAAGTCAAATTTCTAAAGCGTTTTTAATGATTGGACTTTTAGTGTTTTTTGTATTGATAGAAGTTAAAATTAGCGTACTTAATACCAAATTTTACAATCAACTCTACAGTTCATTGCAAGACAATAAAGCCGAAGTTTTTTGGTTTTTTGCGTTTTTAAATGCGTTATTGGTGATTTTTAAAGTCATTCAAGAAATCATTGATACACTGATTGGTCAGACATTTGAGATCCGTTGGTTGGAAAAATTAAATCACGTTTTACTAGAACGCTGGCTTTATCAAAAAAATTATTATCGTCTACATTATCAAAACCACACACCTGACAACATTGATCAACGTATCGAACAAGATGCCAGAGAGTTTATTACTGCAAGTGTTGAACTTGTGCGTGGGGTGATTAATGCCGTGGTTAGTGTGGTTGAATTCACCATTATTTTGTGGGGGCTGTCTGGCATTTTGGTGTTGTTTGGGTTGGGTATACCAAAAGGGGTAGTATTTTTTATTTATCTATTTATCATTGTAGCAACACTAATTTCAGTTTGGATTGGTAAGCCATTGATTAATTTAAACTTTAATAAAGAAAAATTGCATGGTGATTATCGTTATTCACTGATTAGAGTGCAAGATAATGCCGAAAGTATTGCCTTTTATGACGGCGAACAACAAGAAAAAAAGCATCTATCCGAACGTTTTTCAGCCATTATCATCAATCGTTGGGCAATTGTGCGTCAAATGCTTGGTTTGGATGGTTTTAATACTGGCGTAACTCAAACGGCAATGCTGCTTCCATTGATGCTGCAAGCACCTCGATTTTTTGCAGGTCAAATCAAACTTGGTGATATGCATCAAACAGTACAATCTTTTAACCGTTTAATGCGTGCTTTATCATTTTTTCGTTTGTTTTATGAAGAATTTACCTTGTATCAAGCCAGAATTGACCGTTTGCATGGGTTTTTATTCCGTTTGGATGGTTTGGATAACAACATCGTCTTTAAGCCTGAGCAAGCAGATGCCTTGGTTTTAGAAAATTTTATGATAGTTTGTAATGGTAAAGGTTTGAGTGAACCAATTAATCTTCAATTAAATCAAGGTGATAGGCTTTTAATTCAGGGAACATCAGGCACGGGAAAAACCACATTATTAAAGGCAATGGCGGGAATTTGCCCATTTACTGTAGAAGGTACGCTCAAGACGCCCGGCGGTAAAATTCTATTTGTACCGCAAAGAGCCTATATGCCACAAGGCACATTAAAACAAGCCATCTGTTATCCTAGCATTCAAGCAAAAGATGATGAGCTAAAATTGCTTATGCGCCAATGTTATTTGGATAAATGGATAAAGGAGCTGGACAAAATTCAGGATTGGCAGACTTTATTGTCGCCAGGTGAATTGCAGCGCGTGGCATTTTTGCGAGTTTTGCTTGAACGTCCGGATGTATTGTTTTTGGATGAAGCAACGTCTGCGCTTGATGAACCTATCGAGCAGGCGTTATATTGCTTAATTATTAAACAATTACCAAGAGCAATTATAGTCAGTGTTGGGCATAGAAGCACACTGCACATTCACCATAATAAACAGCTGATTTTAACTAAATTAACTCTTTGATTTTAATCTAATTTATTTAATTTTTAATAGTGCATGGTTGTAAAGTATGATAGAATCATTAGTTTCAATCATTTTAAATTATTGGAAGTTTTTATGAAATTTTTTGCAGTTTTAGTATCTGCCTGTATTGTTTTAAGCGGTATCAATGTTGCCGAAGCTAGACGTGGTGGCGGCTCACGAACTAAAAGCACGACCAAAACAATCACCACAACAAAAACTGCCAATCAAGCCAGCCATACCAGTCATAGTAAAGGCTCGGCTCAGGGCGGTAACGATCAGCAATGCGGCACAAAGCGTTATTGCAGTCAAATGAGCAGTTGCTCTGAAGCCAAATATTATCTAAATACTTGCGGTGTATCCAGTCTTGACCGAAACAATGACGGCGTACCTTGTGAAAGTTTGTGCAAATAGTTTAATCGCCTAATTGGAGTGATTTTTGGCATTATTAGTCTTGCTTTTGGTTTGCTGATTACACTTTGTCTACTGTTTTTTATGTTAATTATCCCTTTGATTGTTTTGGACTTGGTTCTGTTTGGCTTTGCTAAAGGGTTTTTGGTTCACTGATTGATTCTTTTTCTAAAAATAGCCCCAATAAATAGACTTAAAAATAAGAATTATGGTTTTTATCGTTTTAGGGTTGAATTTTTTTAAAACTCTTGGTAATTTGTCTAAAAATCATCAAAAAATTACATACACATGAATCAAAATCAACTTTCTATTATTATCGATTTGCGCTGGTGTTTAGACGAATTATTAAATGCAGGATATATTGACCAAAAATCATATCATTTGGTCATGACTAGCCGTAAAGATGTAAGCTTGCATCCTTTACAAGTTATTACCAAATTTAATTTGGTTAGCCAAATTGACCATCAACCTTTAACACTGGACAAGCTCAATCAATGGCTGGCACATAAAGCTGGGCTTGAGATGTTTAAGATTGACCCACTCAAAGTGGATGTGCCTGCCATCACTAAGATTATGTCGTTTGAATACGCCAAAAATCATTATATTTTGCCTATTGATGTTAGTGATAAAAAAGTTACCATTGCAACTGACCAACCGTTTTACCGTGATTGGCATGCTAATATTTATCAAATTGTTAAACCAAAAGTCATCAGTACAGTTTATGCTAGTCCAGAACAGCTAAATCGCTATCGTCAAGAATTTTATCAAGTCACCAAAGCGATTGCTGGCGCTCATACGGTTCAAAAACGAGCAGCAGCTGACGTAACCAATGTTGAAGCACTATTACAACTTGGCGACAGTAATAATCCAGACGCTAATGACCAGCATATTGTTAAAGTAGTGGATTGGCTTTTGCAATACGCTTTTGAGCAAAGAGCATCAGATATTCATCTTGAACCACGCCGACAAACAGGTAAAGTGCGTTTTCGCATCGATGGGGTATTGCATACGGTTTATGAAATGCCTGTGGCGATTATGACAGCAGTAACAGCGCGCATTAAAATTTTGGGCAGACTTAATGTTGCAGAAAAAAGAAAACCTCAAGATGGGCGTTTAAAAACACGTACCCATAAAGGACTAGAAACCGAACTGCGCCTTTCTACACTGCCCACTGCCTTTGGTGAAAAATTAGTTATGAGGGTATTTGACCCAGAGGTGTTGGTACGGTCTTTTAGTCAATTGGGTTTAATGGGAAAACAATTGGATGTTTGGCATGAATTGACTGCTCACTCCAATGGTATTATTTTAGTAACAGGTCCAACAGGCAGCGGAAAGACAACAACACTGTATAGCACCTTAAAACAGCTTGCAACTGAGCGGGTTAATGTATGCACTATTGAAGACCCTATTGAGATGATTGAACCAGCCTTTAATCAAATGCAGATTAATGCGGGTATTGATTTACATTTTGCGGATGGTATCCGTTCACTGATGCGTCAAGACCCTGATATTATTATGGTTGGTGAGATTCGCGATACCGAAACAGCAGATATGGCAGTACAAGCAAGCCTAACGGGTCATTTGGTATTATCCACACTACACACCAATGATGCCCCAAGTTCTCTAACTCGTTTACACGATTTGGGCGTACAACCTTTTTTGACGTCAGCAACGATTTTGGGTGTGATGGCGCAGCGTTTGGTGCGAACACTGTGTTCTGAATGTAAACAAGCTCATTTTGTGGAAGAAAACACGCCTGCTGCCCAGCAGTGGCGTGAACTAGTTGCGCCTTGGAATGCGCCTTTGCCAAAAAAATTGTATCATCCTGTAGGTTGTGATGTTTGTCGTAATACAGGATATAAGGGGCGAATTGGGCTTTATGAAATTATGCCGATGTCTAATGAATTAAAAAAAATGGTTGCCAAAGGGGTGGGGCTTGATGAATTAAAACGTCAAGCCTACAGCGAAGGGGTTTTTCCGCTTAGAATCGAGGGGGCAAAACGCATCAGTGAAGGCGTAACTACATTAGAGGAAGTGTTAAGAGTCGCCCCTTTGCATTAGTATGTGATGATTATTGACGCATAAACATAAGCGCAACCGTCAAGGCTAATAATTGAACGCCAATAATGGTGTATACGGTATAAGTCCATTGCCCTTGCATATATACCAAGCCGCACAGCCAAGCGCCAATGCTGCCACCGCCATAATAACTCATATAATACAAACCAGATGCCAGTGAGCGACCTTTGGTGATGTGGCTTGCAATGTAACTGATGGTTGCTGATTGGGTTACAAAGACGCCAGAAGACATTAAAGTCAAACCAATGATAATCATCCAAAGTGGCGTGCTCAGTGTTAGCAGCACGCCGATAACGGAAATACTGACAGCACCAATGATGGTTTTAACCATACCAAAACGACCAATTGCTTTGGCAGATAAAGGCGTAATGACCATACCAATTAAATAAATACTAAAAATATTGGCAAGCGCTGACGTTGATAAAAGATAGGGCGATTGAGCCAGATGCAGATTAATAAAAGTAAAGCACGCCACTAAAGAAAACAGTACACACGCTCCTAATAAACAAGCACTGATGACGTAGCGATTTTTAGCATGAGAAATTAGCAGCGTAAGGGCGCTAGACCAATTACCACTTTGGAAAAAATGTTGAGATTTTGGTAGAGTTTTTAGCACAATGATTGCGCCAATAAGTGTAAAAATTGCCATCACTGCATAAGCGTATCGCCATCCAATCAATTCATTAAGATGACCTACCAAAAACCGCCCACCAAAGCCCCCTAAAACTGTACCCATCACATATAAACTCATCATTTTAGCCAGATGATGACGGTATTCTTCGCCGATATAGGCAATTAAGACCACTGTAATTC
Organism: Moraxella sp. I5G; assembly: GCF_055193055.1. Classification (NCBI taxonomy): domain Bacteria; kingdom Pseudomonadati; phylum Pseudomonadota; class Gammaproteobacteria; order Moraxellales; family Moraxellaceae; genus Moraxella; species Moraxella sp. I5G. The sequence goes on from NZ_JBUXLH010000001.1 coordinate 70,521, forward strand.
CGGGTACAAAAATTCCTTGCAAAAATCGCCAAAAACTAATGATGTGTACTGATTGGCTGATAGAAATTAAAGCCGTTGGAATACTGAGCAAAAATAAGGCACCCACAACAAAGATTTTGCGTCCCAATCTATCTGATAAAATGCCTACAAAAGGCGATAAAAGGGCAATGCCCATCACAGTTGCACCGACCATCATGCCCGCTTGCACTTCACTGGCATTCAAATCATGGATTAAAATTGGCAAAATTGCTTGGATGGAATATACTTGCAAAAAGGCAAATACACCAATTAAAGTAATGGTGAGCTGTTCAATTAAAGATGGTGATTTTAAGGCGGTCATTTCCATGAACTTCCTTGTTTGCTATCTTATTAGACTCATTTTAACATAAAAATCAATTAACTATTTGAATGATGATATTAACATCAATAAATCAATAGTAATAAAAAAATTGATAGCATTATTAAGATAATAAGTTGAAAGATGGATGTTTTTATATTATTTGTGTTTTTATGTTATAATGCCAAAAGCTTGACGGAGTGCGGTCAATAAACTGCTGAGATTGTGTTGAATTGTTTTAATTATAGACACAGATACCGTTGAACCTGATGCGGTTAATACCGCCGTAGGAATCAAGCATATCAATAACCTTCTGATTTTCTGCGCTTTTTGTGGATTTATCATAAAATTGATGGCTTGATTTGTTTAATCATGATTAAGGGTTTTATGATGAATCAAACAAATCTATCAACTCAAAACGACAAACACGAACAAGATGCCAAAGATTTAACTCGCATTTTGCCTGCATCAAAAAAAGTTTATGTAGAAGGCTCAAGAACTGATATTCAAGTACCTTTTCGCCAAATTGATTTAACAGATACTCAAACCAAAACGGAAGCTGAAGCCAATCCATCTATTTTAGTTTATGATACGTCAGGGGTGTATACTGACCCTAATGTGGAAATTGATTTAAATAAAGGTTTGCCACGACTTAGAGAGCGTTGGATTGATGAACGAGGCGATACCGAAGAACTGCCAGCGCTGACTTCTGAATTTGGTAGACAGCGTCTTAATGATATTTTAACACAAGATTTGCGTTTTGCTCATATTACCAAGCCCAAGCGCGCTAAGACTGGTAAGAACATTACTCAAATGCATTATGCCAAACGAGGAATCATTACTCCTGAAATGGAATATGTGGCAATTCGTGAAAATCAGCGTCAAGCTGAAGGCGTGGATATGCGTCAGCACAAAGGACAGAATTTTGGCGCAAAAAATCTTTTTGAGATTACCCCAGAATTTGTTCGTCAAGAAATTGCTGCAGGACGAGCAATTATTCCTGCTAACATCAATCACCCAGAATCTGAACCAATGATTATCGGGCGTAATTTTTTGGTAAAAATTAACGCCAATATTGGTAATTCAGCATTAGGTTCAAGCATTGATGAAGAAGTTGCAAAAATGACATGGGCGACCCGATGGGGAGCAGATACCATTATGGATTTGTCTACGGGTAAAAATATTCATGAAACTCGCGAATGGATTATTCGTAACTCACCTGTGCCGATTGGTACGGTGCCAATTTATCAAGCGCTAGAAAAAGTAGATGGTATCGCTGAAAACCTTACTTGGGAAATTTTTAAAGATACATTGATTGAGCAAGCTGAACAAGGCGTCGATTATTTTACAATTCATGCAGGCGTGCTGCTTCGTTATGTGCCATTAACAGCAAATCGTTTAACAGGGATTGTTTCTCGGGGCGGTTCGATTATGGCACAGTGGTGTCTGGCTCATCATCAAGAAAACTTTTTATACACTCATTTTGATGAAATTTGTGAAATTATGAAAGCTTATGATGTGTCTTTTAGTTTGGGCGATGGTCTGCGTCCAGGCTGTATTCAAGATGCTAATGATGAAGCTCAATTTAGTGAACTACGAACGTTGGGTGAATTGACCAAACGAGCATGGCAGCACGATGTGCAAGTAATGATTGAAGGACCTGGGCATGTGCCTATGCATATGATTAAAGAAAATATGGATTTGCAGCTGGAAGTTTGCCATGAAGCGCCATTTTATACATTAGGACCTTTAACTACGGATATTGCCCCAGGTTATGACCATATTACATCAGCAATTGGTGCGGCGATGATTGGCTGGTATGGAACGGCGATGTTGTGTTATGTTACTCCAAAAGAACATTTGGGATTACCTAATAAAAAAGATGTTAAAGACGGTATTATTACTTATAAAATAGCTGCTCACGCCGCCGACCTTGCCAAAGGACATCCAGCAGCGCAAGTAAGGGATAATGCTTTATCCAAAGCCCGTTTTGAATTTCGCTGGGAAGACCAATTTAATTTATCACTTGACCCAGATACAGCACGCAGTATGCATGATGAAACCATGCCAAAACAAGCTCATAAATCCGCTCATTTTTGCTCAATGTGTGGTCCAAAATTTTGCTCTATGAAAATTACTCAAAATGTTAGAGAATATGCCGAAGGTTTGGAGCAAATGAAACAAACCTATCAACAAACAGGAGCAAAACTGTATCACGAAATTTAATTAAAAATAAAAATCCCCTTTGTTGCTAAAAGGGGATTTTACTAAGTGATGCTTATTTTTTATAAGCTTTGTGACAACCGCCACAGCTTTCTGTCATTTTTCCAAAAGCTTGCTCGACATCGGCAGCAGTTTTTGCTGAATCAGCAGCCAAAATAAGATTGGTAGTGGCAGTAACAAATTCATCTTGTTTGGCTTTAAAACCAGCTGCGTCTGTCCAAATTGCATCCTGCCCTTTGCCCTTGGCGTTAGCATCAGCAAAATGTGTCCACATTTTTTGATTGCTTTCATGAATAAAGTACGCTTGTTCTTTAAAGGTAGCTGGGTCAAACGATGCTGGGTTTTCCATCATACCTTTCATGATATCACTGGCACTGCGCCAATCTTGCATTAGGTCTTGTCGGGCTTTTACATCAGGGCTGTTGGAGTTCCCACCACCATTACAGGCAGTTAAAAGGATGGTGGTTAAGACAATAAGTGCAGTTTGCTTTAAAGAAGTCATGGCTATTTTCCAGATATCAAGGCTTGGCTATTTGTTAGAATTGGTTTATTACAAACTAAGCTGATAACTATAACATAAGCGACTTTATAGACTCAATGCAATTTGCATAATATTACTGAAACTTTACAAATTATCACAATTCTTAAATCATTGGTTAATATTTAACCAGTCTTTGGGTTTTAGATAAAAATCAGTTAATTCAAATTCAGCACTGCCAACTTCCGGCTCGTAGCAATAAGACCAGCTGGCACAAGGCGGCATGCTGACCAAGATGGATTCGGTACGTCCGCCTGATTGTAAACCAAACAATGTGCCACGGTCATAAATTAAATTAAATTCCACATAACGACCTCGGCGATATAGCTGAAATTCTCTTTGTTTTTGGGTATAGGGCATATGTTTGCGTTTGTTAAAAATAGGTAAAATGCCATCAAGATAACCAGAGCCAACCGCTTTAATAAAGTCAAAACAACGTTCAAAATCCCAACCTGTGTTTTGAGTGTTAACATCATCAAAGAACAGCCCACCTACACCTCGAGCTTCACAGCGGTGTTTGAGATAAAAATAATCATCACACCAAGCTTTGTATTTTGGATAAACATCATCACCAAATGGTTGACATAAATCATGGCAAACTTTGTGCCAATGCACGCAATCTTCAATTGTTGGATAAAAAGGCGTCAAATCAAATCCGCCTCCAAACCACCAAACAGGGTTGTTATCAGCGTGCGCTACAAATAAACGAATGTTAGCGTGACTGGTTGGAACATTGGGGTTTTTAGGGTGTACTACCAAAGACAGTCCCAAGGCTTCAGCTTTTTTGCCCACAAGTTCTGGATATCTTTGGGTGGCAGCACCTGGCATTTGATTGATGTGAATATGACTAAACATAACCCCTGCTTTTTCAATCACCCGCCCTCCCGACATGACACATGAACGACCTCCGCCGCCTTCATTTCGTTCCCAAATATCAGCAGTAAATTTTTCTTCACTGCTGCCATCAATGTCGCCCTTGAGCTCTTGTTCTTCTAAGGCGCGACAAATATTATCTTGCAAAATAAGCAAAAACTTACGAACTTCTTGGATTTTTTTAGAATAATCGGTCATATCGCAACGCTATTTAATGATTGATTTTGTAGTATAAAAGAAATTGAATACAAAAGAAATAGATAAAAATACAGATAAAACGCCCCAAACTGTCTTGACGTTAATTTTAAATGGGTTTATCATCGTATAAGTTTTTAACCTATTGATTTTATAAAGAACTTTTATTTATTTTTTGGAAATACCTATGACATATCTTGAATATCATGATGAAAAATCCGATAAATTTTGGCAGATTGTTGTTAATGAAAATCAACATACAGTCACTTATGGCAAAATCGGCACACAAGGACAATCTAAAACCAAAGAATTTACAGATGCTCAAAGTTGCAAAAAAGACGCTGAAAAATTAATTAAAGCAAAAAAAGCCAAAGGTTATACCGAAAACGGCGAAGTGTCCGTCATACCATCTAAACAGCCATCTGAGTCACACATTCAAAAAAAATTGATTTTAGATGAATTAAATACTTTGATTCAAGAAGGCGATTATCAAAAAGTATTGCCATTTTTGCAAACGTACCAAGAAAATAATAAAACTTGGCTAAAAAAAGAATTGAGTAAATTGCGTCATTATTGGTTGGATTGGCAGGAATTAAAAGAAAAAACCTCCAAATGGGGAAGCCGCTGGGGAAGCCGTGGTGGTGAAAGACAAAGAATAATAATTGCACTTTTGGGTTTGGCACTACTATCTGGTGATGAGATTAATAGCCGTTGGGATTGTATTTACCACATATTAACCAGTAATTTTTTTACAAAAAAAGATAATCAAAATTTAGAATTATTAAAACAATTAAATCCGATCTGTATTGAAGCATTGTTTTTATTGTTTGAAAAAAATGAATGGCAAGTAGATTATCGAAAGTTACGCTTTTATGAAAATCAAGGATATATGAATTATCAACCCTCTTTGTTTGCAAAATCTTTTGCCAACTCACTCCAAAAAGAATATTTTATTCTTGATAAACAAAATAAAAAAGTCAAAGTTAAATTTGAGTTAATTTTAAAAGATGATGCTGTAATAAATAGAGAGATACCTTCCTTGTTTGAATATGAAACCAATATTCAAAACTCCAGTAGCTGGATATACTGGCAATTTAGTTATAATAATAAAAATATTGAGAATTCAGATTTTGTTGATGGTTTTCATCAAATATTTATTCATTTAGTTGAAAATAAAAATTTGGATAGAAATTGGGTGTTAACCAAATGTTTAGAAATACAAACCAATCTTTGGCAGGATAACGCAAAATCTTATTTTAAAAAATTATTTTTATTATTAGAACCAAGTCAAGATGAACTTATTTATTTACAAGATAATTTATTTTCTTTATTAAATCATGAAAATAAATCCGTGGTAAATTTTGCCTTAAGCCAAATTAAAGAAATTTATCAATTAGATGATTTTAATATAACAGATTTTGTTAGCTATTTTGATATGATACTGATGAATTTTAATAATAAAACCGCCATTAAAACAATCCTATCGATTGCTCAAAATATTTTAAAACAAGATAAAGAAAAACAAAAATATACATTAGACATTCTATTATCACTCCCTAATGTATTTATTGGTGATGATTTATCGTTACAAGAACGTACAGCAAAAATTATAAAAACATATTTTAAGGACAAAGAAAACCATCAAGATGTAATAGATAAAATTACAGTTTATCAGGATAATATTGCTCAAGATGCTAAAAACATCATTGCATTTTTATTAGACGGTCAAGATAAAATAGAATTTGATAATAGTAAACAAATAGTTTATGAATACAAAGACCATACCATCGATTATTTTGATAAAAATAACGAATGTATTTTGTATCAGGATTTTTATGAACTCTTATTTTCGTTAGGTTGTTTGAAAAATGATAAACAACCGATTGAATATGAACGAGTGATTAATAGTTGGCTTATATTATCTTATCAAAACCAGTTTCCAGATGATGCGTATCAACAAATAGAAACTGTTTTAAAACAAGAAAGATATTATGATGAGTATTTATCAAGTAACTTTCATGATATTTTTATGTCCGCTATTTACGCTTTGGTGGTAAAAAATAGCATGTTTAATTCTAATAAGATTAATAATTATCATGATTCCACTTATAAAATTATTTATGCGTTTGCCAATATCCTAAGACAATTTTACCGTTTAAACAAAAATAATAAAGGCGTAACTTTGTTGTCATTGCCAACTCATTATCCAAGTTTTATCAAACCAGATATTTTGATTAATAGATTATTGGAATATCAAGAAAAAAATATTAATTTTGACTTTACAGACTTATCGGTTGCATTAGCAAGAACACCTAGAAATCAAAATCAAAAAGAGAATGATTTATTATTTGAGCTGATTGAAAAATTAGATAATCGTTATTTAAAAGAAATTTTGTATTGTCATTTTGGTAAACACAAAATTCCAGAAACGATTCCGCCACAATCATGGATTGATGAAGCAACTATCAAAGATGAAAATATTATCCATAAATCTATCACCAAACTAAAAGAGTATTTTGGCAAACATCAAAATAATCATCAAGACCAAAATCTTTATAAGATAAATGAAATTAATCAGGATAACTGGCAGTCTTGGCGTGGATTATGGGCAACAGCAGCATTAACCCATCATCTACAGATTGATTTGGATCATTCTCACGAAGATGGCAAAATATACGATAAAGTCTTGCCAAAACAAGATGAACATTATCGTATGCAACCAATCTATGAATATGGCTATGAAGGTAAAAAATGGAAAAAAATGGTGGTTGGGTATGCCATTGCTTGTGAAATACCAAAATACTTTAGATTGGCATCAACCACAGATATCTATCGTCGACAATGTTACATGAAACAATATAACGGACACTGGGGCTATGTCAGTGTTTTTAATGGATATGATGATAATTTTGGTCATCAATTTAATTTTATAAAAAGTTTAACACCAGTAAATACATTGTATGTTGATAAGGTATTCGCAAATGGTGTTTTTGAGTTTTTAGATGGGAAAAATGCCAAATCATTTACTGTGATGGTGCAGTCATTTATTGAGAAATGCCATCCAATAAATCAATACACATTGATGATATTAGCCTATTTATTGTTTCATTCTAAAAAAGATGTACGTTTGATTGCTGTTGATGGATTGCAATCTTTGATTGATCAGCAAAAAATAGAAATATCTGTTTTTGCTAAGCATATTATAGCGCTGATAGAAAATAATTCTGCGCCGTTTAGTCGATTTATTGAAAGTATTACATTATTAAATCAATATGGTTCTACTAATTCATCTTTTGTTTTGCAATTAGTGGATGATATTTTATCTAAAGTTAAATTTGAAGAAAAACAGCCTATTGGATTTAAAAAAATGTTAGAATTATATTATATACTTTTAGGTCAATACGACCAAAAACCCAATAAAGAAGTTTTAACAAATTTGGATGTTCTGTTGAATCAAGCATCTGGTCTAAAAAGCATAATTGCAAAAATTAAAAAACTATAACTATAAATAGTCAATTGGTTTGATTATTTATTGATTATTTTTTTTATTTAATGGTTTTATTTAAAGAAAAAGAGAAGTTATGAACGACATTGATTTTGCTTATAAAAGTGTAAGCCATATCCATAAAAAAGCTAATTTGAATGAATTGGTTTTGGCTCATCATACCCAAATTGAAGAAATTCAGAATATTCCTTGTTTTTTTACAGGTGAAATTGTGGATTCTGCTTTAACTGCTAAGTGTTTGATGACAGTTTCAAAGGTGGTGCGTTCAAGTTTTGCTCCGATTCCTGTGCGTTTACTTGACCCGATTGTAACTACAGGTAAGGAGAAAATGCGTTTTGAAGGTTTTTCTTCTTGTAATGGTGTCTATGCACGATTGGATATTTTAGAACAAGGTTTGGATGGTCAATTTATTGCCAGTGGTACAACCAATGTTGATTTTAACGAACCAATGATTAATGCTTTAAATGCAGTTAAAAAGCAAGAATTGATGCTGCTTGCAGTTGGTGATAATGAGGTTCGTATCCAGACTGAAAAAACTGATGTGGTAGAAAAAAAGGTGAAATTACCTGAGCGTTGGCTTAAGGGTCTAACAAGTGTACAATTGTATATGGCAGACATGAAGGAAGTATTTAAATTAAATAAAATGCAGACCATACAATTTTTTAATCAAATACCCAAAGGTAAATCTACAGCAGTTTTGTATGCCAGCTACATTGCAGGAAGATTGCAATTATCCCCAATTGCCAAACCACATAGTATTCGTATTGGCGGGATTGAGCGGTTAAGACTGCTTGAGGGGTTGTTGCCATTTATTGATGTGATGTGTTTGTATCAGGCTGACGATGGTGAAAGTTTAGCAGTGCAATTATATATGGGTCATTTGCGCATGACTTTGGCAATTTCGCCAGATTACTATCGCGGATTTAGCGGTGAAGGAAATGTTTTGGATAAATTAACTGATATACCAGTAGAATTTATTTATGCATTCAATCATTTGTTAAAATCCAATGAAACATTCGATCCGACTTTGTTGTCATTTGAATACGATTTGGACTTTGCAACGACTGAGCAAATGACCGCAAGTTTATCAGCTATGGGGCTTTTAGGTTTTGATTTGGATGGCTATCAACATTATTATCGTCGATTACCGTTTAAAATGGATAGAATTTTATCATTAAATCCGCGTTTAAAAAATGCCAAAAAATTATCCAATTCGCAAGATGTACAATTGATTAAAAACACACCAACAGAACTAGAAGCTCGTGTTACTGGTACCGATGTTACACACACAGTTTTAATCAAACATGGCAAACCACAATGCACTTGCCAGTGGTTTGCCAAACATCAAACAAAACGTGGATTATGTAAACACATTTTATCGGTTAAAATGATGACCGAACAAACTGTTAATAACACCATCCAATAAAATGATTTGATAAAATCATTAACAAATAATTAGCGCTGCATTCTGCCCAGCTCCTGAAGTAATTTTTGGATTCTTTCAGCTTCTTCAGGGGTTAGTTGGCGGTTTTGGGGAGTTTTGGCTTGTTGGGCGCTTGGACGTTCACCTACAGTAACAGATAGATTTTGCTTTTGACCATTGCGATTAACAACCAAACTTAGTTCACTATTTGGGGTGGTGCGCGCAACTGTGCCTATTAGAGCGTTAGCGTCTTTAACAGGCTGGTTGTTGATGGATAACACCACATCACCAGCTTTTAATCCTGCGGTATCAGCAGGACCACCTGATAAAACATTAGCAATGGTTACCCCTGTGTCATTGGATAAATCAGTAGGGCTTTTATTGACTGGGGCAATTTCAATGCCTAACCAGCCACGACTGACTTTGCCATTTTTAATCAGTCCATCCATCACCTGCTCAACAATATTGGTTGGAATCGCAAAACCAATGCCCATACTGCCGCCAGAACGTGAATAGATGACAGTATTAATACCAATCAAAGCACCATTCGCATCAACTAAGGCACCACCAGAATTACCTGGATTAATAGCAGCATCGGTTTGAATAAAATCTTCAAAGCTACTTACACCAAGACCTGCTCGTCCAGTGGCTGAAATAATCCCTTGTGTTACCGTTTGACCAACTCCAAATGGATTACCAATAGCCAAAGCTACATCACCTACTAAAATTGAGTCACGGCGGAACGCAAGAGGTGTGAGTCCCTCTAAATCCACCTTGATTACCGCTAAATCGCTGTCAGGGTCGCTACCAACAATTTTAGCAAGCGTCTTTCTGCCATCATTTAATGCAACGGTAATTTCATCGGCTTTTTCAATAACATGGGCATTAGTCACGATGTAACCATCAGCTGAGACAATAACACCTGAGCCCAAACTAACTGCTCCTTCACTTTGCTCTTGACCTTGTCCATAATATTCAAAAAACTGTTGAAAAACTGGGTCATCCGCATAAGGGTTTTCAACTTTTTTTGTAGTATAAATATTAACCACAGATTGAGCTGCTTTGCTAACCGCATCATGATAAGAAGTGATAGGCGCTGGTTTATCAGGGTTGGTTTTGTTGGTATCAGCCAATGTTGGTTGCCATACTTGTTCTGGAGCTTCTACTTTTTGAGCAGCCGGCTTGGGTTCTTCAGGGGCAGCAGGCTCAGGCTGGCTTAATTGAAGTTGACTTGGTAATTGACTTTGTAGGGCTTTACCATTGGAGTCTGGATCAAGAGCTACCCAAACCAGTGTACCACCTAAAATGATTGCAATCAATAAAGATAAAATTTTTAAGCCGCTAAATCCTTGTTGAGTGCAAAAATGTTCATTTTTAGATAAATTTGACGGTTTTTGTGTATTTTTTAAATGCATTTTTGTATCCTTGATAAAATTCAGGTTATTTTAACATGAATTGCTTAGGTAAAATTTTGCTAAACAACGAAATTTTTAGGATTTTTTTAAATAGTTTTTCTAAATTGTGAACGAATAATACGAAATAAAAATAAAATAAACAATCAAATTAAGAAAAGGTCTGAAAAAACAGACCTTTGTGATATTACTATCCATATAAATTAGCTAGTATAAAATTAACCAGTTGTTATTTAACCAATCGGCTACAGCAGGCAATAAATCAGTGGCAATATCTGATAAAGTTAATACATCACCTCGAATCAGTTTTTCAAATATTAAAAATTCGTCAGTATTAAAACAAATATCATTACCATTAATATACCAAGTACCATCAACAAATACAAATCGGCTAGCAGGATTAATGGCTAAACACTCGCCATTTGCTAAACGGTTTTTTAATGTTGTGGCATCAAGTTCATCTTCAAAAGCTAAAAGCTCATATTGACGACGGCTGATCAGCTCAGCAAGTGCAGTTTTAATAATATCATTGCCTGCATCAGAATTTAGTGTGTCTATGAGATTATTTTTAATGGCACTTAGACTTTCTTGGCTAAGTTCATAAGGGCTATTTTGTTTAGTTTGTGGTAAGACAATTGGTGAAAATAATTCTGTGTGATGAGTGGCGATGTCAGCAACTTCATCTAAAATTTGTACCATACTGGGGCGACGAAATCCAAAGGAAAAAGTTAGACATTCATCGTCTGCTACGCCATAGTGGGATAATCTTGGTGGTACATACAGTACATCACCAGCTTCTAGCACTTCATCAAAAATAAGCTCACCCATATCATCTAGCAAGCGAATGGGTTGATTTTCTACAAAAGGCGTATCAAGACTGCACATTTTGCCCAGCTGCCAGCGTCTTTTGCCATATCCTTGTGCCAAAAAAACATCATACTCATCGTAATGTTTGCCCACAGAGCCACCTTTTGGAGCGACAGAAACCATAATATCATCCTGTTGCCATCTTGGAATAAAATCAAATGCCTGCCAAAGCTCACCAAGTTCTGGTGACCATTGTTCTAAATTTTGTACTAAAACCGTCCAAAGTTTTGGGGTGTTTTGTAAGTCAGTTTCATTCAAAGGGGAATTTTTGAGCGACCATTTGTCAGGATTACCGTCATTTTGGCTAATAAGTCTGGCTGATACACCATCTTCAAGCGCTAAATCTAGCACATCGGTGGGTTCAAACATATTGGCTAAAGCGGGTAAGCCATTTTTGATAAGAAGTGGTTTTTTTTGCCAATAATCGTTTAAAAATTCTTCTGCGGTCATGTTATTTGGCAGGCAATAGGGTAGTTTTTGAGTAAAATTGGTCATGGTTTATTTGCTTAAGTTAAATAAAGTATTCTAACAATTTTTAATTCAAAAACCAAACCAAAAAGTCAATGTAAAAACATCAATTTTTTTCATAGCAAAATAAATGAATTTTATTTATAATGCTTGGCTTATTTATGTAATTATTTTAGAGTTTTTATGTCAAGCATTCCTGATTTACTAGATGATAACAATGCACATTTTGAATATATTTCAGAAGAAGAGTCTTTAACAAAAGAAGATATTACCGATTTATACGCCGAATTAGCTCAAGCTCAAGAACAATTATTGACCATTCGTGATTTTATTCGTTTTGTGGTGAGTAAGCTGCGTCAATATGATGTGGTAGTTGCCCAAGGAACGACTGATGAGTTTGCAGAAGCAGCGGCAATTGTCTTGCATTCACTATCGCTTCAATGGTCAGCTGATTCAGAAATTTTAGATTGTCGGTTGATAGAGAATGAAAAACAAGCAGTATTAACATTACTATCAGAACGTATTATCCAAAGAAAGCCATTAAGTTATCTAATAAATTTAGCGTATTTTTGCGATTTACCATTTTATGTAGATGAGCGCGTACTCATTCCTCGTTCTCCAATTGCTGAATTGATTAATCAAAAATTTTATCCATATTTTGATGTGGATGACAGTAAAAAAAGTGAATTTTTTGGACATGGATTGCCAGAAATGCAGTTGTCAGCTCCTGAGCGAATTTTGGATTTATGCACAGGTTCAGGCTGTATTGCTATTGCTTTGGCGACAGCTTTTCCTGATGCTAACGTGGATGCTGTGGATATTGACAAAGATGCCTTGGAGGTTGCTTGTATAAATGTTGAGCATCATGATTTAGCCCATCAGGTTAATCTGTTGCAAAGTGATTTATTTTCTAAATTACCCCCAGAAAATCAGTATGAGCTGATTGTAACCAATCCACCTTATGTGGATGCTGCGGTAATGGCAGAGCTGCCACCAGAGTTTTTGCATGAACCCGAACATGCTTTAGCGGCAGGACAAGACGGTTTGGATTTGGTACATCAAATTTTATATTACGCTTCAGACTACTTAACGGCTGATGGACTTTTGGTGTGTGAAGTTGGAGATAGTGAGTGGGCATTACGTCAAGCCTATCCAGAAATTCAATTTGATTGGTTAACTTTTGAAAAGGGTGGTAGTGGTGTATTTGCAATGACTTGCACAGAGCTTTTGGAGTACCGTGAAGAGTTTGCGTGTCAAGTTGAGCAGGTAAAAGGATTATCATAATTACAAACTAAATCAAAACATAAAATAGATGATAAAGTAAACTTGGAGTAATCATGTCGGGTAATAGTATTGGTCAGGTCTTTAAAGTAACAACATGTGGCGAATCGCATGGCGTTGGATTGATGGCGATTGTCGATGGTGTGCCACCAAATCTATCGCTGTGTGAGAAAGATTTGCAAATAGAGCTTGATAGACGAAAACCCGGCACATCCAAATTTACGACACAAAGAAAAGAAGCAGATAGGGTTGAAATTATTTCTGGGGTATTTGAGGGCAAAACAACGGGCACGTCAATTGGTCTACTTATCCGCAACACTGACCAAAAATCAAAAGATTATGGTAATATTGCTGAGCTGTTTCGCCCCAATCACGCTGATTATACTTATACCATGAAATACGGGTTTCGTGATTATCGTGGTGGTGGTCGAGCTTCTGCAAGAGAGACGGCAATGCGTGTGGCGGCTGGAGCCATTGCTAAAAAGTATTTATCAGAACATTTGGGGATTGTTATCCGCGGTCATGTAACCCAGATTGGCACCGAAAAAGTTGAAAAATTGGATTGGGCAGAAGTATCAAAAAACCCATTTTTTTGTGGAGATAAAGATGCGGTTGTACGATTTGAACAATTAATTACTTCTTTGCGTGAACAAGGTACAAGTTGCGGTGCTCGACTTGAAATTTTTGCTGAAAATGTTCCTGTCGGTTTAGGTGAACCTGTATTTGATAAACTTGATGCTGATATTGCGCATGCAATGATGAGTATCAATGCAGTCAAGGCTGTAGAAATTGGTGATGGTTTTTTGGTAGCCGAACAATTTGGACATACAAGTCGTGATGAATTAACCGCTGATGGGTTTTTATCCAATCATGCAGGCGGGATTTTAGGCGGAATTTCTAGTGGTCAAACCATCAAAGTTGCCATTGCTTTAAAACCTACTCCAAGCATTACTACTACTGGCAAAACAGTGAATATTTTAGGTAATACTACAGAGGTTATTACCAAAGGTCGTCATGACCCTTGTGTAGGCGTACGCGCAACACCCATTGCTGAAGCAATGCTTGCAATTGTTTTGCTTGACCACTATTTGCGCCATCGAGCCCAAAATGCTGATGTGATATTGCCATTTAAACCATTATCATAATGATGTCCCATTTTTATTTATCCAGACGACAATTTTTATGGACGGTAACGGCTGCCTTAGCTGTTGGATTGGTTGGCTGTGATAAAAATCACAAATTCAGCCCATTAATTTCAGGAAGTTTAGTTTCAGCTTTGGGTGATTCTCTAACATTTGGTTATGGAGCAGAGCAATCACAAAGCTACCCCATGCTACTTGCTCAAAAAACAGGTTGGAAAGTAGATAATGATGGTGTTAATGGTGATACAACAGAAGATATTTTAAAAAGATTACAGCCAGTGATTTTGAAAAAACCAAAGCTGGTACTGCTTGGTATTGGTGGTAATGATGTATTAAAAGGAGTGCCATCACAAATTACAAAAAACAATTTGATAAATATCATCAATCAATTAAAATCACAATCCATTACTGTTGTATTGATTGCTCAACCATACATTTCTGCCAGTGCCTTATTTGGAAAGGCTAGTGATAATCCCATTTATCAAGAAGTTGCTGATTTAACAGATGTGCCTTTATTGAGTGAAGTCTGGTCGGAAATTTTATCAAACAACAATCTAAAATCTGACCAAATACACGCCAACCCTCAAGGTTATGCATATTTTACAGATAAATTATATCAATTTTTGCAAAATTTAGGACTGTGTTCTTGATTGGATTAGGCTAAATCAAATCACTACAAGCCTGACAATTGCTTTAAAGAAGTTTTTAGTAAGCTGGCTGTATCATAAGTAGAGCCAGTATTGTTAAGCTGCTTTTGAGCCGCTCTAATGGCAATTTGAGCCTCTTTTTCTTTGTAACCTAAACTCAATAAAGCGCTTTCCACTTCTTTGGAAATGTATGAAAAATTTGTGGATGAAATATCAGGGTGAGTTTGTGTCTTGGTGTTATTTTCTAAATTATCTAATTTATCTTTTAGTTCAATAATAAGTCTTTGAGCGGTTTTTTTGCCAATACCTGGTACTTTAATTAAAAGGGTTTCATCATCGTAAATAATAGCATGTTTTAACTCATCACCATTTAAGGTAGATAAAATCGCCAATGCCATCTTTGCGCCTACACCATTAAT
This sequence comes from Moraxella sp. I5G, assembly GCF_055193055.1. Lineage (NCBI taxonomy): Bacteria > Pseudomonadati > Pseudomonadota > Gammaproteobacteria > Moraxellales > Moraxellaceae > Moraxella > Moraxella sp. I5G. The sequence goes on from NZ_JBUXLH010000001.1 coordinate 85,851, forward strand.
TTTAATCAATTTTTTAAAAATTTCTTTATCCTTTTGGTCGATAAAACCAAAAAGAGATTGAGCGTCTTCACGAATATGAAGGTGTGTGAATAAACTGACTTCATCACCAAGTGTTAAAGTACAAAAATCAGGAATTGGTAATTCAATTTCATAACCCACACCACTGTTTGTGAGAATACAAGCAACAGGCGCACACAGTGAGTGCACCTGCCCTTTAATTAAAGCAATCATATTAATTTTTGTAATAATCTACCATTTTTTCAAGACTGATGGGACGAATTTTATCGGCATGACCAGCTGAACCAAAGGCTTCATAGCGAGCAACACAAATCTCTTGCATAGCTTTGATGGTTTGTGCTAAATATTTTCTTGGGTCAAATTCTGCTGGATGTTCGTTCATAAAACGGCGAATTGCCCCTGTTGAAGCCAAACGTAAATCAGTATCAATATTAATTTTACGCACTCCATGTTTGATGGCTTCTACCAGTTGCTCTACAGGAACCCCATAAGTTTCACCAATTTGTCCGCCATTTTCATTGATAATTTTTAGCCATTCTTGGGGAACAGAACTTGAGCCATGCATAACCAAATGAGTGTTAGGTAGAGCTTCATGAATTTCTTTGATGCGATTGATGGCTAAAATGTCACCTGTAGGTGGTCGAGTGAATTTGTAAGCACCGTGTGAGGTTCCTACGGCAATTGCTAAAGCATCCACACCAGTATCGGCAACAAATTGACGGGCTTCCTCTACGGAAGTCAAAAGCTGACTGTGGTCAAGCACGCCTTCAGCACCCACGCCATCTTCTTCGCCAGCCAGACCAGTTTCAAGGCTTCCTAGACAGCCAATCTCACCTTCTACGGATACACCACATGCGTGAGCCATTTTGACCACTTCGCGAGTAACGCCAACGTTATAATCATAACTTGCAGGAGTTTTTCCATCTTCTCTTAATGAGCCGTCCATCATAACTGAGCTAAAACCAAGTTGGATGGAGCGCTGGCAAACATCAGGACTGGTACCATGGTCTTGATGCATTACGACAGGAATGTGCGGCCATTCTTCAACGGCAGATAAAATTAAATGACGTAAAAAAGGAGCGCCCGCATATTTTCTGGCACCAGCAGATGCTTGCACGATAACAGGTGAGTTAGTTTGGTCAGCAGCCATCATGATGGCGCGCATTTGCTCTAAATTGTTGACATTAAATGCTGGCAAACCATAATCATGTTCAGCTGCATGGTCAAGAAGCTGACGTAAAGAAACCAGTGCCATAATTAAGCTCCATTAATAAAATAAATAACTCAGATTATATCAAAAAATCTTCATTAGAGAAAGTGTTGGAGTGTTGAGATAAATGTATTTCAAAGCTGGTAGATTATTAGTAAGAGCTTATAAAGCCAATTAAGATAAAACCAATAATAAAAACCCTATAAATCAATGATTTATAGGGTATATATGGTAGGCCCAGCAGGACTTGAACCTGCGACCAAAGGATTATGAGTCCTCTGCTCTAACCAACTGAGCTATGAGCCCAAAAACTTGGCTATTTTATCAAACATTTTTACTAATGTAAATACTTTTGGATAAATTAAGTCAGTTTTATAAAGCATTGAGTACCGCATCGCCAATCTGACTGCATGAAAGCAGTGTTGTACCATCTTCATAAATATCAGCAGTTCTAAATCCATTCGCTAATACGCGTTCAACGGCATTCTCTACTTGTTTAGCACGTACTTCATCATTTAGACTGTAACGAAGCAACATGGCTAATGACAAAATAGTTGCCAATGGGTTGGCTTTATCTTGTCCTGCAATATCAGGCGCGCTACCATGTGATGGTTCATATAAGCCTTTTGCATTTTCATCAAGGCTTGCTGATGGTAGCATGCCAATAGAACCTGTCAGCATGGACGCTTGGTCGGATAAAATATCGCCAAAAATATTACCTGTTGCAATGACATCAAATTGTTTGGGGTTTTTCACCAATTGCATTGCAGCGTTATCTACGTACATGTGGCTAAGTTCTACATTAGGATAACTTTTACCAACTTCATTAAAAATTTCTTTCCAAAGTTCAGTTGTCTCTAAAACATTGGCTTTATCGACACTACATAGTTTTCCGTTTCGTTTGGCGGCTGCCTCAAAGGCAACTTTGGCAATACGACGAATCTCAGATTCGCTGTACTTCATAGTATTAAAGCCTTCACGTTCGCCATTTTCAAGCGTGCGAATCCCTCTAGGCTCACCAAAATAAATATCACCTGTCAATTCTCTGACAATTAAGATATCAAGCCCTGCCACAACCTCAGGTTTTAATGTGGAAGCATCAGCCAGCTCTTTATACAAAATTGCAGGGCGTAAATTGGCAAATAAATTTAAATCCTTGCGAATGGCAAGTAGTCCACGCTCGGGACGTAGATGGCGTTCTAACGTGTCATATTTTGGGCTACCTACTGCGCCTAAAAGCACTGCATCCGCTTTTTGGCAAAGCTCTTGGGTTTGAATGGGGTAGGGTGAACCATAGGCATCATAGGCTTCCCCGCCCAATTTGCCATATTCATAGGACACATCAAGCCCTTGCCCAATGAGTTTATCTAACACTTTGACAGCTTGGGCGACAATTTCAGGTCCGATACCGTCACCGTTTAGGATTGCTATTTTTTTGGTCATGAGATTTCCTTGAAACTAAAAAAATTGAATAATTTTAATCACTTTTCATTTCTCTGAAAAGTTTAGCGCACCCTTTGACCATTTTCATCGTAAATATTCCCATGAAAGCCATCAAAATTTTGATTATTTTTATTTAGAAATAAGTCACGAGCTGTATTACCAACCAAATTAGTTGTCGCTGCATCAAAAGTGCCGCTCACCACGCCACCCAATATTGGTACAAGTTTAGTTAATCCTGCTTTTGTCACCAAGCGAAAACCAACATATTTATTAATTTTATTTAACATTTCTTTAGTAACTTTTTTCTTAATAAAGTTTTCTGCAAACTTAATACTTGCAGTAACCCCAAAATCCTTCAAAACTTCACCTGCACCATTTCCAAGCAAACATAAATATACCATTGTTTTTACTTTATCATTTCTAATGTCGTAACCCGTCATATGAGCAATCGCGGCAATCATACGAATCTGTATATATAATGTAGAAGCAATATTAGCTGGAAGAGCAACTGGTAATGTAGCAACCCCTCCAAGCCCTGATACAAAACCTGCGGAGCCAGCTTTAGTATTTTGCCAACGAATCAAAGAATCAATCTTATCTCTTAAATTTCCACTTTCAGATAAATAATCTTCTGCCATTTCAACAGCTGTACCAAATCCAATACCATTGATGGACTTATCATAAGCCCACTCCATAACTTCATGCATTGCTTCACTACTGATCAAATTGGACATAACAAAACTCCATATTTTAATTGAAAACTACTTATAATAATTCTTTAAAAACCCACGGTCTCTCTGCTTTAGCTTTGGTTTCAAAAGCGAGAATATCATCAGCATTTTGCAAAGTCAAGCCAATATCATCCAGTCCATTTAACAAACAATGTTTACGAAAGGCATCGACTTCAAAAGGATATTCTTTACCGCTTGGGTTGATGACTTTTTGGTTTTCTAAATCAACCGTTAATTGATAACCAATATTGGCAAAGCATTCTTTGAACAACTCATCAACATCTTTTTCAGATAAAATAACTGGTAACATGCCATTTTTAAAACAGTTATTATAAAAAATATCAGCAAAGCTTGGGGCAATCACGGTACGAAAACCATATTCGTTCAATGCCCAAGGAGCATGTTCACGACTTGAGCCACAACCAAAATTATCACGAGCAAGCAAAATACTTGCACCTTGATAACGTTCTTGGTTTAGTACAAAATCGGGATTTTTAGGGCGCTTATTAATATCTTGACCCAAATAGCCTTCATCCAAATAACGCAATTCATCAAATAAATTATCACCAAACCCTGTGCGCTTGATGGATTTTAAAAATTGCTTAGGGATGATTAAATCGGTATCGACGTTGGCACGGTCAAGAGGGCAGGTGATGCCTGTTTCAATGGTGTATTTTTTCATCTATAACTCCAGATTACTTTTTCTTGATTGAAAATAAATTTAATGGGCAGGCGTGATAAATCAATATTGTAGTTATCCATAAACGCATATCTTTATTCCCCTTATAAATCAAATTTAGCAGCTGTAATACGCCATCAAGCTTGCCGTTGCCAATACTTTGCCATTTAGATTAAATCCTAGTACTGCAGGGCTGATGGTGTCGGGCAGTTCCAATATTTCACTTAAAGCGTACAAAGTAAAAATATAGCGATGGACTTTATCACCTTTGGGTGGAAATGCTCCAATAAAACCTAAGAGACCTGCATCATTGATAAGTTCTTTTTCACCATCAGTAAATTGACCTGAAGCACCTTGTTTAAGACCTGTAGCATTTGCAGGAATATTAAATACATTCCAGTGCCAAAAACCCGAGCCTGTCGGTGCATCAGGGTCGTACATGGTTAGTACGAAACTTTTGGTGTTAGCAGGTGCATGACTCCATGTTAGGGCTGGACTGATGTTATTGCCTGTATAACCCCAGATATTAGCAACATAATCATTAGACAAAGTGCTTTCTGGGTGAATATCAGCACAGCTAAGCACCATTTCACCTTTGGGCTGGGTGGGTTGACGAACATTAAGATAAGGGTTGTTAGCTATTGGATTCATTTTACACGCCTTTTTAAATTATGAGCTTATACGATTAATATTTCAAAAAAGATGAAGTCATTTTTGATACAATTTTATCCATTTTTACCTTATCTTTTTTGGGATATAAAAAACCTAAATAGTGTTCTTCGCCATTTCTAACTCGATAAACTTGATAAAAAATTTTACCATCATCTAAGTAATAGCCGCTGGCAATATAATAATTGTCCTTTTTAACTTGATAAGTGATGCGACACTGATTTTCTGCACAAGTGGTTTGTTGCCGTTCTTGTAGTAGTTCTTCACTACTAGCATCAATGACGCTTGGCCACAAACTACCATAAATTGAGATGACCGCATCAGTATCTTTAACACCAAAAAGTTTTCCATCGCCGTTTTGTGGTTCTATAGACGAAGCAATAACACCATCAGGCACATCAACACAATAGGCAAAACGAGCGTTGCAATATTGGTTGTAATGTTCTTTTGCCAATACTAAATTGGTTGATAACAATAAACAAAGCAATAAATAATATTTTAAAGCCATTCATCACCTCTTGTATGTGGTTAAGTAAGTTATCTGATGGCTATTTATGAGACTTTGAACCGCTCTTATTAATATCATCAGAAACCTTTCTATACGTCGCCGCAGGAAAACAGGGGTGCGAACCCTCAATTTTTATCATCTGTAACTCTTTGGTGCTGACTGAGGTTGTCATCGTCAATGCACCTCGTTTATCACGATAATGAGAGGTTTGAGAATTTATATCATAACTAACCGATGCCAAAGTCTTGTTTGGGCAAAGTGAGGACGATACCATATCTTCACCGCGCCCACCCATAGTATAATAGATTTTAACAGCTGACGCCTTATTGGTATTTAGGTACGTACCGTAAGGTTCAATCCAGTCATCCACTGCCAGAGCGTTTTGAGAAAGAGCAAGGGCTAAAAACGCAAGAATAAATTTTTTCATACCAGTTTTCCTTCTTTGATTGTGTGTGGACTATGTTTACTTTGTTTCATCTATGTAAATTTATTTTAACAAATGAGAATGCCTTGTCATTACTAAGATAAATTAAATATCACACTATTTAGATTGATTTCTTTTTAAACCCCTTTAAAGCTCTAGGTTGGTGGGTGGATGATAAAGGCAGATAAGATTTATAAAAAAATATCAGGGTTGAATTTTGGATAAATTTTCCCATAAAAATTTTTTTTTATAATTAAGTTTTGGTATTATCAGAGGCATTTAACTGTTTTGCAACCATTTTTTGTTTATACTTTGAATTACCAGCGCGAACACTGCAAAAAAAACACAAACACATGGCATTATCCATTACTCGAAGTTTTTTATTGTCAATTCTTCTAAGTGTTGAATTAAATACTGAGATTGTGCGTTTGCAGAATAAACATCTGAATTTTTGCGTTGTCAAAACGCCTTGCTTTAATGCTTGATATTGAAGTAATCTATCTTCTACACTTTGATAAAAATTTACCATATTTGATTTTAAATCATTATCAATTGGTAGGTTGTGAATATCTTTAAGCGTTGGTAAATTTGCGTCTTTATTGATGTTACATTTTCGGTGAACAATAAACAAATTATCCAAACTTTCCAATTTGTTTCTAAGGTCTTGGTCGGGTATCCATTTATAAATTGCCCGTGGAATATAGTGGTCTAATGACCATTGATTACAATCACAAACAATCTTTTTACTGCAAATTATACAAATGCCATGAGTTTTTTTATAAATTAAATATTTTTTAGCATCGGAAACATTCTTTTTGTAAATTGAAGTCATCAGATGAGCCTAGTTTTGAGATAATAATAGGGGAATTAAACCACCTATTACTATCATGCCATACTTATCACTTAAAATCAAAAAGTCCGTACATCCACAAAATGCCCTGCAATCGCAGCCGCCGCCGCCATTGCTGGACTAACCAAATGCGTCCGTCCACCGTTGCCTTGACGACCTTCAAAGTTGCGGTTTGATGTGCTGGCACAGTGTTCGCCCGCTTGCAGTTTATCGGCGTTCATAGCAAGACACATCGAGCATCCTGGTTCGCGCCACTCAAAGCCTGCGTTGATAAAGATTTTATCAAGACCTTCTTCTTCTGCTTGTTTTTTAACTAAGCCAGAACCCGGTACAATCATTGCTTGTTTGATGGAGTCAGCAACCTTGCGTCCTTTAACTACATCTGCAGCTGCTCGGATGTCTTCAATGCGTGAATTGGTGCAAGAACCAATAAATACTCTGTCAAGTTTAATATCACCAAGGGCTTGCCCGGCCGTCAAGCCCATATATTGATAAGCGCGGTTCCAATCATTTTTTTGTACATCATCACGAGCATCATTTAGTGTTGGTACGGTTTGGCTGATAGCAACAACCATTTCAGGTGACGTTCCCCAAGACACTTGTGGCTCAATCTCTTCGCCATTTAATACAATGACAGTATCAAATTTTGCATCATCGTCTGAGTGCAGAGTTTGCCAATACTCAACGGCGCGTTCCCAATCATCACCTTTTGGAGCATACGGGCGACCTTTAACATAATCAATGGTCTTATCATCGACGGCAACTAAGCCAACTCGAGCACCGCCTTCAATTGCCATGTTGCAGACTGTCATTCGCCCCTCTATGGACATGTCGCGAAATACTTGACCGCCAAACTCAATGGCATGACCTGTGCCTCCTGCTGTGCCAATTTTACCAATAATGGCAAGTACTACATCTTTTGGAGTGACGCCTTTGCCAAGTTTGCCATCAACACGCACTAGCATATTTTTCATTTTCTTTTGTACAAGACACTGGGTGGCTAGTACATGTTCAACTTCGGATGTGCCAATCCCGTGAGCTAAACAGCCAAAAGCTCCATGCGTTGCGGTATGACTATCACCACAAACCACCGTCATACCTGGCAAAGTTAACCCTTGTTCAGGTCCTACCACGTGCACAATACCTTGACGAATGTCATTAATGCCAAATTGCATGACGTTAAAATTTTTACAATTATCATCCAATGTTTGCACCTGAATGCGCGATGTATTGTCAGCAATGCCACTAATGCCTTCCGAACGTTCTTTTTGAGATGTGGGTACATTATGGTCAGGGGTTGCAATATTAGCAGACAATCGCCAAGGTTTGCGATGAGCCAATTCCAGACCTTCAAAGGCTTGCGGACTGGTTACTTCATGAAGTAGATGGCGGTCAATATAAATCAAACTTGAACCGTCATCACGCTGTTTTACCAAATGGTCGTCCCAAAGTTTATCATATAAAGTTTTGCCTGCCATGTTTTACTCCTGCTAAAAATATGGTCTGGGTATGGTGTTTAAAATACGTCATTATACTAAATTTCTTTTGAAAAAAATATTTGTCATCAAACAGTCTTGATTGATAATTTAGATGATGTACTTTAACAAATCTTCTTAATTAAGAAACACCGCCAAATTTACAGGCGGTGCTTTTGGCTACTCTACTTGTGATACATCACGCACTGCGCCAGTATCAGCGCTGGTGGTCATTGCAGCATAAGCTCTTAGAGCTTGTGAGACATAACGTTTGCGATTAACTGGCTTCCATGCATTTTTGCCACGAGCTAGCATGGCTTGTTTGCGATTTTCTAACACATCATCATTGACGTCCAAATGAATGCTACGATTGGGAATGTCAATATGAATGGTGTCAAATTCTTCCACCAAACCAATGGCTCCACCTGCGGCTGCTTCTGGGCTGGCATGTCCAATGGAAAGTCCTGAAGTGCCACCGCTAAAACGCCCATCGGTAAGTAAGGCGCAACTTTTACCCAATCCTTTGGATTTTAGGTAGCTGGTTGGATACAGCATTTCTTGCATGCCTGGACCACCTTTTGGGCCTTCATAGCGAATGACAACAACATCACCAGCAACAATTTTATCGCTTAAAATTGCTTCAACGGCGCTGTCTTGACTTTCAAAAACGCGAGCACGACCTGTAAACGTTAAAATACTTTCATCCACACCAGCGGTTTTAACAACGCAGCCATTTTCAGCGATATTGCCAAATAATACTGCAAGCCCACCATCATCCGAATAAGCATGAGTTTTATCGCGAATACAACCACTTTCACGATTGACATCCAGATTTGACCAAGAAGCGTTTTGGCTGAAGGCTTGTGTTGTGCGAATGCCTGCAGGGGCAGCGATAAAACGTTCGCGAGCTTCACTGTTCTGAGGATTCATAATATCCCAATACGTTAAAGCATCTGCCAAAGTTTTACTGTGAACGGTTGGGGTATTGGTGTTTAATAATCCAGCTCGATTCAGTTCAGCTAAAATTCCCATAACACCACCTGCTCGGTGTACATCTTCCATATGATATTTTTGAGTGGCAGGGGCAACTTTACACAAACAAGGCACACGACGACTCAAAGCATCAATATCTGCCATTTTAAAATCAACAGCCGCTTCATTCGCTGCCGCCAGCAGATGTAAAATGGTGTTGGTCGAACCGCCCATAGCGATATCCAAACTCATTGCGTTAATAAAAGCTTCTTTGGTGGCAATGCTGCGGGGTAGCACTTGGTCATCGTCTTGTTCGTAATAACGTTTTGCAAGTTCAACAATAGTGCGACCTGCTTCTAAAAACAATTCTTTACGCTTGGCGTGAGTAGCAAGCAATGAACCATTACCAGGCAAAGACAAACCAAGCGCTTCGGTTAAACAGTTCATAGAGTTGGCGGTAAACATACCCGAGCATGAACCACATGTTGGGCAAGCTGAACGCTCAGTTTGAGTAACCTCTTCATCACTGATTAAATCATCAGCAGCATCAATCATTGCATCCACTAAGTCCAATTTGCGAACTTTTTGTCCTGTTTCGTTGGTAACCAGCTCATGCACGGTATGGCTATCGCCAAGTGTGGTTGCTAAGACTTTACCCGCTTCCATGGGACCGCCTGAGACAAAGATTGTTGGAATGTTTAATCGCATGGCTGCCATAAGCATGCCAGGGGTGATTTTATCGCAATTAGAGATACATACTAGCGCATCAGCACAGTGAGCATTGACCATATATTCTACACTATCAGCAATTAAATCACGGCTTGGCAAACTGTACAACATGCCACTATGACCCATGGCAATTCCGTCATCCACAGCAATGGTATTAAATTCTTTAGCAACACCACCTGCTTTTTCAATCTCACGAGCAACCAGCTGCCCCATGTCTTTTAAATGCACATGACCCGGCACAAACTGGGTAAATGAGTTGGCAATGGCAATGATGGGTTTGTTAAAATCTTCGTCAGTCATACCAGTAGCACGCCAAAGAGCTCGTGCTCCTGCCATATTACGACCTGCGGTGGAAGTTTTTGAGCGGTATTGCATGACAATCGTCCTCAAGATAATCATTTTAAGTTGTAAAAGGGGTTAATTTTACACTGTTTGGCGAATAAAAGGTGAAATTTTTTATATAAGATTTATAAAGCATTAATAATTTGCTAGAATGGGCATCTTTTAATAAAACAGTGTAATTCAAACAATCATGAATGTTCAAATGTCAGATATTAATACAGAGAATAAACAGTCAAGTTCAGAGCCTGTGCATACTTCCGCCCAATTATTAAGCCAACTTGGTTTAAAAGGAACAAGCCTAATCGCTTCAGTTAGCTATCATGAAACTCAAATCCCTAAACAAGGTATGGATTTATGGTTAACCAAATTACCTGTTACTAAAAAATTAACTCCCTTTAAAAACCAATATCGCCAATTGGATTTGGATTTATCTTGTGTTTTATTGGATGATGATATTAATGTAATTAAAACCATTTGGTTTGGTGATTTGGGAGATAATCATACCATTTATCATTTAGGTGATGGTTTAGCTGGTGCAAAAAATTTTGAAGAACAGCTAATTAATCAAGAAGAAATTCATATTCGTCTACCATTACTATTAGAAAAAATTCCAAAAGCAACTTATCTGCTATTTTTTATAAGCAGCTTTTATCATCATCCATTATATCAAGCTAAAAAAGGATTGATCAAATTAATGGATAACGAAGGCAACAGTTTACATAAATTATCACTTAGCCAACTTTCAAAAGAAGCCAGCGCCTTACTGATATATCAATTAACTAAAATAGACGATGAATTTTTACTTAGTGTTCCAAATATCATGTTAAATTCAAACAATCAAAATTCCAAACAGTTTATAAAATCATTAACAGATTTTGCCAAAAATCATGTTGCTTTAGAAAAAAGTAAAAATCATATTTCAAACTTAAAATCATCAAACAGCCAGTAAATACACTAGCATTGCAAGATATCGATGGTTATTAATTAGATTGTCATCATGAATAGTTTGATTACATTAATCTTAATTTTATTGCCAATGTTTATTGGTTTTTTCTTACCTATAAATCAGATTCTTTTGCTTTATGCTGAAAAAATCATTCAGTATTTAGTTTTGATGATTTTATGGGTAATTGGGATTGAACTTGGTTTAGTAGAGGGATTGCATCAAAAATTAGATGATATTATTTTATACATTGGTTGTTTGTTTGTTTTAACTTTGGGTTTTGGTGGTTTTGGTGTATGGGTTTTTGAAAAAAAATATCCTTGCCCTTACCCAAAAAAAACAGTAAAAATCTCAAATAGCACCTCCTTTTTTAGTAGTTTTAATCAGCTGATTTGTTTGGCGTTAGGAATTGTGGTTGCCAAGTTTTTTCCATCAGTATTTGTATTGCCTAAACACAGCATTACCGTATTATTAATGGCATTGTTATTTTTGGTGGGAATTGGTTTAAAAAATTCAAAAATTAATTTAAAAGACGCATTATTTAATCCGTATGGTGCTTATTTAAGTTTGGTATTTATCATCAGCACTTTATTGGGGGGAGTGGTTTTTGCGCTAATATTTAAATTACCAATTTTTCAAGGACTGGCGTTGGCATCTGGTTTTGGCTGGTATTCATTGTCTGGCACAGTCATGACCGATGCTTACGGAGCAATCTGGGGAAGTGTTGCGTTATTTAATGATTTGGGTCGAGAAATTTGCGCATTATTTTTTATTCCTTACGTTATGCGTTATTCATCATCATGTGCTATTGGACTTGGTGGTGTAACCGCTCTTGATTTTACCTTGCCCATTCTGACCCAATCAGGCGGTATTGCCTTAGCCCCACTAATTATTAGTTTTGGCGTAACTACCAATATCGTTTCACCTTTATTAATGGTTGGGTTTAGTGCTTTGAATGGGGTATAAAGCAGTAACGATAATTATTTTTAAATAACCCTTGTTTTTTTTTGTAAAATTTTAGATAATACGCTCTGATAATTGTTATCATTTGTATTTATTTGTTTATTTTGTTTGCAAAAAATTAACAAGGTACTGTTTTATGACAACAGGCGAGATTTCCAACAATAACTTTTTTAATAATAAAAACACAGCGATTGCGGTTGCAATTACGTTGGCGTTGCATGGAGTGGCAGGAACTGGTTTGGCAACCATGAAGATGCTTGAGATTGAACCATTAAAAAATACCCCGCCTTTGCAAATTGAGATGATTAATCTAGAAGAAGCTGAGCCTGAACCACCTAAGCCCAGCATTGCACCAACAATTAGTCCAAAACCTGCTAAAAATCCCAGCACAACTGCCAAAGCTGAGCCTGCCCCAGCTGCTGCACCACCTGCTCCAGCACCTGCTCCAGCACCAATTCCTGTGCCTGTAAAAAAATCAGAACCTGTTAAACCAAAAGTTGAACCACAAAAACTGGCAGAAACTCCAAAAACAGAACCTGTTAAACCAAAAGAAACACCTAAGGTTGAACCTGAACCACCTAAAGAAACACCCAAGATAGAAACATCAAAAATAAATGAGGATTTAATCGCTCAACGACAAAAACAAGCTGCTTTTGAATTGCAACAACGTCAAGAAGCTGAAAGAAAAAAACAAGCTGAAGCAGATGCTGCTAAAGCAAAAGCCGATGCTGAAGCAAAAGCAAAAGCCGATGCTGAAGCAAAAGCAAAAGCCGATGCTGAAGCAAAAGCAAAAGCCGATGCTGAAGCAAAAGCAAAAGCCGATGCTGAAGCAAAAGCAAAAGCCGATGCTGCGGCTGCCGCCAAAGCCAAGGCAGACGCTGATGCTAAAGCTAAAAATGGTCATGGTCAAGGCGGTCAAGGTACAAATACCAAAGGCAATAAAGCAGGCAAAGAAAACGGCAAGGCTGATGGCAAAGAGGGCGGTCGTGAAGATGGCAAAGTTGGCGGTACGGGTAAAGGCGATAAAAATGCCACAGGTAGCGATAAAAATTCACAAGGTAGTGGCGGCGGCGAGCTAAAAGGACAGACTGTCTCAGCAGCTCAAATTAATGCCAACTGGCGCAGACAACCTGATTTTAGTGGACTTAGTACCACCATTGAAGACAAAAAAACCATCAAAGTTTCCATACACATTACTTTTGATGCTAAAGGTAGAATTACGGGTGTTTCAGGTGTAAATACTGGTGATCCTAATTTGAACAAACAAATTATTACTGCTGTTAGACGTGCCAGTTTAAACCCGTTTAAATCACCCAGTGGACAGCCAATTTCAGGGTCGGGAAATTTTTCAGCGGTCATTAACCTTAATTAACCGATTGTATTCATTGACTTTATTATTAGTTTATTATTAAATTTACATTAAAATTATCGTATTGATAGTTGGTAAGGAATTTTTATGAATTTTGCAGAATATTTTAAGCATATTGATGCAGTTAGCATCACCTTATTTTGTATTTTAATTGCATTATCATTAGTTTCGTGGGTTGTGGCAATCGTCAGACTGATGAAATCATTGCAAATGACAAAAAATATCCATGCTGATTTGACTCAAAAAATTGGCAGCGCTAAAGCCAGTTACGCTATGTTGGCATTTAGTGAGCGTAAAACAGTAGTAGAGCAGCTTCTTTTAAAACACATTGCTAATTACCGTTTTGATTTGGAAAAGGGCGCACCTGTTTTGGGAACAACAGCGGCAATCGCTCCATTTATTGGGCTTTTTGGCACAGTTTGGGGAATTTTTCATGCTCTGCATTCCATCGGTCAAAGCGGACAGGCGGGGTTGGCACAAGTGGCAGGTCCAGTTGGTGAAGCCTTGATTATGACAGGGCTTGGTTTGGCAGTAGCCATTCCTGCAGTGGTATTTTTTAATATCATTAATCGCATCAATAAGCGAGCTATTTATCTGGCAAATGATGCCGCTCATCAAATTTTGGCTGATATTGCGCGCTAAGGGGTAAGTAATGGCTTTTGAATTAGGTGATAATGACGATGGCGGCATGAATGATGTCAATCTAATTCCATTGATTGATATTATGCTGGTTTTGATGATTATTTTTTTGGTAACGGCAACGGTGCTTAATCCAACCGTACCACTGGATTTGCCAAAAACATCCGCCAGTGTTAATGAAATGCCACCTGAAGTGGTTCAGGTTAGTATTGATGCAGAAGGTAAGATTTATTGGGATAAAACCGAACTAACGCTGGATGATTTATCCAAACGCTTTGCCCAGCAAGTTGCCGATGGTAAAGACCCCCAAGTCCATTTGCGTGCTGACAAAGAAGGTAGATACGATACAGTTGCCCAAGTTTTAGCAACAGCTAGTAGTGCCGGACTTACCAAAATTGCATTTGTAAATGATTAAATATCAGGAAATTAAAAAAGCGGTTCTAGCCGCTTTTATTTTTTTATAAGGCAACAATTATAATTTGATATTTGTCTTTTAATGTTTTATCATCACAAAAATCCATAAAATCCAATGCAGCATTTAAATTTTTCACAATCTTCTTATCATCATTTACCAATCATTGGCTATCATCATTCGCCGATGATGGATAAATTTGGAATTCCTCGTCAGCCAAATTTAGTTGCCCTCAAAAGCCATATTGAATTTGTTACTCCCTTTGACAATCCAGATGCTTTTTTAGGAATTGAGCAATACAGTCATTTGTGGGTATTGTGGCAGTTTCATCAAAATAAGTCGCAACCAACATTTCATCCTAAGGTACGTCCACCGCGTCTTGGCGGTAATGAAAAAATGGGCGTATTTGCAACTCGAAGTATGTACAGACCTTCAAATATTGGGTTATCAGTTGTTCAGCTGGATAAGTTGGAAATCAACCATCATAAAGCGGTTTTACATATCATTGGTGCTGATATGGTGGATAAAACACCCATTTTGGATATTAAACCTTATATTGCATTTGCTGACAATATTGCAAATGCCAATAGTGGATATATGCAAATCCCATCAATTAAGATCGTAACATTCCATCCAAAATTTAATCAAAAAATTCAAGATTTGATATTAAATCATCAAATAACTTATGATGATGTAAACATCATTGAACAATTGGTTGCTCAAGACCCGCGTCCTGCTTACCGTCAACATGAAGTGGATAATTGTTATTTTATGCGTTATAAAAATTTAGATATTGGATTTTTTATGAATCAACATCATGAAATGGTGATGGATGATATTAAGATGATTGATTTAAGTAAATAAGCAACAATTGGATATATTTTAAATTTAAAAATAACAAAGACATATCTGTTATAATGTTTACAAGCGTTTTTTTAAATCGTCTTTCTATAATAGCTATTATGAATAAATTTTGCTATGATATATTCTTTTACTCATAGCTAATCTTGACAATGAAATCACAAAAATATTTAATTGCCCCTTCCATTTTGTCAGCAAATTTCGCCCATTTAGGAGATGATGTTAAAGCCGTCCTTCAAGCTGGTGCTGATGTTATACATTTTGACGTGATGGACAATCATTATGTGCCAAACTTGAGTTTTGGTGCGATGGTGTGTAAGGCGTTAAAAGATGATGGAGTTACTGCTCCTATTGATGTGCATCTGATGGTATCGCCTGTTGATGGTATGATTGAGCAGTTTTTGGCATCAGGTGCTGATATCATCACGTTTCATCCTGAAGCAACGCAACACATTGACCGCAGCTTGCAGTTGATTAAAGATGGTGGAGCAAAATGTGGGTTGGTATTTAATCCAGCAACGCCACTGCACTACTTGGATTATACCATTGATAAAATTGATCAGATTCTTTTAATGAGTGTCAATCCAGGGTTTGGCGGTCAAAAGTTTATTGAAGCTACTTTGGATAAAATTGCTGCTGTTCGTAAACGTATTGACGATAGCGGTCGCGATATTTATCTAGAAGTAGATGGTGGGGTTAATGTTGATAACATTAAACGCATTGCTAAGGCGGGTGCAGATATGTTTGTGGCTGGCTCAGCAATTTTTAATCAGCCTAATTATAATGTGGTCATTGATAAAATGCGCGCTGAATTAGCGAGTTTGTCAAACTAATAATTTTTGGACTCATTGATTAATAGAAGACCATTTTACTATAAATTTGCAGTTGATTGATTTATGACGCAAAACATTCATTCCTCAAACTCACTAGAAACTGCTGAGATAAAACCTAAACCTATTTCGTTGTGGGTAACGTTTGGGTTTTTTGCCTTTGCCTTATTTTTGGGGTCTTTGGGTTATTTTTTTCGCTGGCTTGCTGGTGATACATGGGCGCAAATTTTGCCACACGCTGCCGCTGTTTTATCGTTCTTTTTGATTGGAGTACCAGTTTTGACGTGTATAACGGCTTGGCTTATGAATAAATATTCCAAAACAAACATTCATATGCAAAATGCTTGCACATTAGGATTGTTGTTATCTTGTGTGATGATTTTGACCATCATGGGGCAATACAGTTAAAAAATCATTAAAGAATTTATAATGTTTAAACAAGACCTCAATCACGCTATTAAGTAAAAATATCATGAAAATCAGTAATATAATTCCAGATAGTTGGGTGCCAAAAGACCTGCCCAAATCGCTTGCTTTTACTTTGATTGTAGTCGTTATGTTGCTTGGTTTGTCAGGATATCGTTATGGTGGCGGTGACTATTTGCAAAGTTTTTATCATGTGGCAGAAAACTGGGTGCTGTATTTGATACTGTTTCCAGCACTGACTGCACTGGTTAGCATGCCCATTAAATATCGCGATGATGGTTTTGATGTAAAAATGGCTTATTATTTAGGTATGTTTGTGGGGCTTTTATTTATGCTTGCCAAACTTCGCTATTGGCGCTGATTGAAAATTAAGGAAAAATCCTTATTATTATAAATTCCATTGTATATCAAATCATAGGATTATTTATGCCAAACCAATTACATGATACCATGAAGCGAGTTTATGAAGCGCTTGATATTTCTGAGCAAAAACTAGCAGAATCTTTGGGTTTAAAATTATCTACAATTATTAATTGGCAAAAAAATGGTATTTCCAAAATTGGCATTAACAAACTAAACCAGACATTTGGACTAGATACGCAGTGGATTTTAACAGGTCAAGGCGAGCCTTTTATTAAAAAATTAACCAAAAAATCAAAACTTAAGTCAGCCAGCGCACCTGGCAAGAAACCAAAACTAACCGCAAAAGAGGCTTATCTGGAATTTTTGCAACGCGATGACGGTATGCTTGTACTGCAAGAAGTTGGCGACAAAGAACCTTTGGTAACCATTTGTTTTGCTGATAAAATTAAAGAAATGCTTGGACAAGAAAATCTTCAAATGATAGGGCAACATATGATTCAGGCGGCAATTGCGACATTTATGCAAAAACAAATGAATCAATATCATGCTCATGTGTTTGATGAAAAACCAAAGCGATTTAGTTGAATTTGGCCAATTTAATAGTTTGCCAATATATAAAATTTAATAAAGAAAATTAGGTTTGATATGAACACCCCAAAAGTCCAAATCACCCATCCAAAATCCACCGTCAAAGCAAAAAAAGCACTCATCTGGATAGACTTGGAAATGACAGGTCTAGATACAGTCCGTGATGAAATTATTGAAATTGCAACCATTGTTACGGATGATGATTTAAATATTTTAGCAGAAGGACCTGTATTGGCAATCAAAGTGGCTGATACTGTGCTAAACAACATGGATGATTGGAATAAAAATCAGCATGGTCAATCAGGATTGATTGATAGAGTGCGCCGTAGCACTGTTACATTAGCGGATGCCCAAACAGCAACGTTAGAATTTTTGGCAAAATGGGTGGATAAAGGCGTATCGCCAATGTGCGGTAACTCAATTTGTCAAGATAGACGTTTTTTAGCGCGACAAATGCCTGATTTAGAAGCCTATTTTCATTATCGCAATTTGGATGTGTCAAGTGTAAAAGAATTATGTTATCGCTGGCGACCTGATGTGGCAAATAGTTATCAAAAAGGCGGTACCCATTTAGCTTTGGATGATGTTCGTGATTCCATTCGCGAACTGCGTCATTATCGCGAGCATTTTTTCAAATTATTAGACTGATTGTAAGTTTAAAATTAATAGTTACATGCATTTTTGCTAAAAATAACCATGATTAAGAAAATTATTGCTTTTTTACTGATGGGGATTGCGTGTTTTTTTGCTATCCAAAATTATCAACATCCCCAATTAAAATTTAATCATGGTTTGGATAGACTGACGCATCCTTTTGATACTAGGGTTCGTTATCGTATTGGTCAGGTGGATAATCGTTTTGGTTTAACTGAAACTCAAGTCATTGATTTGAGTGAAAAGGCAGCAAATATTTGGCGTGATGGTACAGGTAAAGAATGGTTTGTTTATGATAAAGATGCACGATTAACCATTAATTTTATTTATGATGAACGTCAGGCAGAAAGTGATGCTCGCCGTGATACCAAGTTTGCGATTGATGGCATGGTTATGTCGCACCAAAAACAATCTGCAAAAATAGATTCTGATAAGCGGTCTTTAGATATTGAATTTAATGCGATTCAAAATCAAGTTAATCACTGGCAAAGCAGTTATAATGAATTAGTAAGCCATATTAACAGCACTCAGGACCCAACCATTCGTCAAAATTTATTAAATGAACACCAAGCTATGTTGGCTCAAAAGCAGGTTTTGGATAGTAAGGTTTTGGCGTATAATCAAAAAAGAGCATCATTTAATCAATTTGTGGATGAATTTAATCAACACACTCAAACCATTAACACCGCCATCAATAATGCTAATCGCCGTTTTGTTGCTAGACAATTTCATAAAGGAATTTTTAACGGCAAAGAAATTAACATTTATGAATTTAGCTCATTAGATGATTTAAAATTGACCTTGGCTCATGAATTAGGTCACGCTCTAGATATTGGTCATAATGACGACCCTAGCGCATTGATGTATTCTATGGCAGGCGAACAGGATATGGCGAATTTTAAATTAAAACCCGCTGACATTGAATTGTTAAATCATCGTGGTGAACATGATCGGCTATTTTAAAATCAAATGTTGCTCAAAGGTTGCTTTTAATGCACTGATATTTTCTTCATTTGGATGAATGCGAAAACGAGTATTTACCTGGATACCACAAGTAGCACAGTCATCATAAAGATAGATAAATACAGGTAAACATCCATCAGACACTGATAAATTATCAGCATTATTAAATGAATCGTCTTTGTTAATCGTGGTCAAAAATTCAGAGCTTGGCGGATTATTTTCTTTAAGTAGCCCAAATAACTCAGTCATTTTTTGTGTATCTTGACTGTGTATTTTGATGTGCAAAGCTGTTAGGTAATTAAGCCGACATTCTAAGAGTGAGTAAGCGTAACGCAATGTAGCAAAAAGCCGTCCATCACTTTCTCTAGCGGTGAGTTTGACTATGATAATTTCACCAATTTTAAACAAATGTTTGAGTCGGTTAAATTGCTCTAAATAACAACTGATTTCACGTCGATAAGTTCCATCATCTAAAGTAATGGCAACACGATTGCCAAAGTTTGCAACATCAACAATCAGCCCTGCAACTTTGCTAACATCCTTAAATCCTGTATCACTAAGCTGGGCTAAACTAGCCGTTGTTGTGTAATTTTTTAGTTCTTGACGGTATTCATCCATTGGATGTCCTGTCAAATACAAACCTAGTTTAGCGTTTTCGCCTGCCAAACGTTCTTTACTGCTCCAAATAATCGGCGCTAAAGGCGGCGCGACAGACAGCCCATCATCAACTTCAGCAAATAAATCCAGCGTACCATTGTTTTTATTTTCCCGATTTTGGTTGGCAACCTCCATAGCTTTGGGTAGCTGCTCCCATAAACCGCCACGAATTTGATAATTTTGGTTTTTACCGTCAAGATTTTGTAAATGTGGCGCAAGTTTATATGCCAAATCATCAAAACAGCCAGCCAAAATCAATGCTTCTAAAGCCAATTTACCCACTTTTTTGGTATCAACGCGGTTGCAAAAATCGTATAAATCCTGAAATTCCCCATCTTTTCTTGCCTGAACGATACTGGCAACAGCATCAATACCCACACCTTTTACAGCACCTAAGCCATAAATGATGGTTTGTGGATCGTCTGCGATAAATTGCCATTGGCTACGGTTTACACTGGGTGGAAGCACGGTTAAACCAAAGTTTTCTTTGCAATCATTAATCAAAAAAACCACAGTGTCTGTATCGCTCATCTCCGATGTTAAAACCGCTGCCATAAATTCGGCAGGGTAATAATATTTTAAATAAGCGGTTTGATAGGCGAGCACACCATAAGCCGCTGAATGTGATTTGTTAAAACCGTAACCGGCAAATTTTTCCACCAAATCAAAGATTTTTGCCGCCAAATCCCCATCAATATGCTGACCAATAGCCCCTTGTACAAAAACTTCTCGCTGTTTTGCCATCTCTTCAGGTTTTTTCTTACCCATAGCACGTCGCAACATATCAGCTCCGCCAAGCGTATATCCTGCTAAAACTTGGGCAATCTGCATCACCTGCTCTTGATAAACGATGACGCCATAGGTAGAGTGTAAAGCAGGCTGCAATGAGGCATGTTGAAAGTTTGGGTCAGGATAAGCAACTTCTTGAATGCCATGTTTTCGGTCAATAAAATCTGACACCATGCCTGATTCTAAAGGACCTGGACGATATAAAGCGCACATTGCAATGACGTCTTCAATATTAGTTGGCTTTAGCTGTTTTAAATATTTTTTCATGCCACTGCTTTCAAGCTGAAACACTGCTGTGGTATTGCCAGATTGTAAAACATTTTGGTAGACATCTTTGTCGTCAAGTGGTAGGGTGTCCAAATCAATGGGCGCTTCCCCTTCTTTTTGACGACGTTTATCAATGTTATCAATTGCTGCCTTGATAACAGTTAAATTACGAAGTCCTAAAAAGTCAAATTTTACCAATCCAACCGCTTCAACATCATCTTTGTCGTATTGACTGACAAAATGCCCTTCGTCATCACAATATATTGCGCTAAAATCACTAATTTGATTGGGGGCAATTAAGACCCCGCCAGCATGTTTGCCAACATTTCGGGTAATGCCTTCCAATTTTTTTGCCATTTCCCAGACTTCTAGTGCTAATTCATGGTCAAGTGTATCAGGATTGGTTAACAAATCCTTTAATTGAGGCTCTTCTTCAATAGCTTGGTCAAGAGAAATCCCCGGTGTTTTAGGAATTAGTTTGGATATCTTATCACCAAGCCCATAAGATTTACCTTGCACTCGCGCCACATCTCGCACCACCGCTCTTGCTGCCATGGTGCCAAAGGTGATAATTTGGGAAACGGCTTTTCTGCCATAAGTATGAGCGACATAATCAATCACGCGGTCGCGCCCTTCAATGCAAAAATCCACATCAAAATCAGGCATGGATACCCGTTCTGGATTTAAAAATCGCTCAAACAGTAAATCGTATTTTAAAGGGTCAAGGTCGGTAATATTTAGAGAGTATGCTACCAGTGACCCTGCCCCAGAACCACGACCTGGACCAACAGGCACCCCATTTTCTTTTGCCCAGCGAATGAAGTCCATAACAATTAAAAAATAACCTGGAAACCCCATTTTAAGAATGATATTAATCTCATAATCTAAACGTGTATCATAGGATTTTTTAATATCTTGCCAATCGCTGCTTCGGGTATCAGGTGGATACAATTTATCTAAACGTGCATTTAACCCTTCGGCGGCAGTTTTTTTAAAAAAACTCTCAATGGTTTCACCTTCTGGAATGGGAAAGTCGGGCAGTACATTGATTCCAAGTTTTAATTGAACGTTACAGCGACTTGCCAAAAGATTAGTATTTTCAATTACTTGCGGAATATCAGCAAACAAAGCACTCATTTCCGCCTGACTTTTGAAATATTGTTGTTCGCTATACAGTTTGGGTCGGTTATTATCATCTAAAATATAACCGCCAGTAATACAAACCCGAGCTTCATGTGCTTCAAAATCTGAACTGGCGGTTTCTTCTTTACCAAGTGTTTGTAAGCTTGGATTCATAAAACGCACATCATTATGAGCGATAACAGGAATATTTTTTTGACCAGCATAAATAATGGCGTTTTTATTATAATCATCATCATGCAAGTGTGTACGTTTGATTGCCAAATATAAACGATTATCAAAGGCATCTTGCCAGGGGGTTAGCATTTCTAGCACCCGATGGGGATAATTACCGTTCAAAATAGGAGCAATTTCTGACCGATGTGTTAAAATCGCAATAATGCCGTCGTTTTTGGCAAATAAAGCTGATTTGGTTACGATGGGTGTATCAATGGCAACTCGGCCATTATCATTTTTTGGGCGATCGATGTAGCTATTTGAAACCAGCTGCAAGATGTTTTGATAACCTGTATTATTCATGGCATATAAAATAACACTAAAGTTATGATCTTCAGCGGTGCGGTCAATGGTATCACCAACAATAACCTCAACACCTAAGATTGGTTTGATTTTGTGTGCAAGACAGGCTTTGTAAAATTTTACCAAAGCAAAGGTGTTGGATAAATCAGCAAGTGCCAGACTGATTTGCCCATCTTGACTGGCTTTTGCAACCAGTTCTTTAATGCGAACAATAGAATCTACAATGGCGTATTCACTTCGTACGCCCAAATGGACAAATGACATATTTTTACCAGATAAATCAATAATTTAGAAAATTTAAAAAATATAAAACTTTGGGTGCATTATAACCAGTTTATCTGTTACAATCCATCTTTATTTATTGTTAAAATACTTACTGTTAGATAGTGTTTAAATAGACATTAAAATCTACAACTAAGATAAAAATTGTTATTAAAAATCAGACTATGTTTCATATTATCCAATCTAATGACCCAGATATTTTGGTCAATAAATTATTAGAATTTTACCAAAATCCTACCTCAACTTTATCGTTAAGCGATTTGGTGTTTGATAAATTCACTGTAATTGTGCCATCGATGGTGCTAGGTGAGTGGCTCAATAAACAAGTGGCATCTAGATTGGGTATTAGCACATTGTTTACTGCCCAATTTTGGGGAAAGTATCAATGGGATATGATAAAACACACTTTAGATTTTGATAAAGCTTATCAAGATGGGTTGCGCGTACCTGAGGTAGCAGTACTGTCAGCATCTATTATACGCTGGCGGATTTTTGGGTTTTTACATCAAGAAATCAAAGATAAAGGCATAACGTATATTTTGGAAAATGAAAATGAACCTTTAGCTTTTCTTTTAACGCCTTTATATGACAAACAAGAGAATAAATTTTTAGAAAATAGAATTTGGCAGGCGTGTGATGAATTGGCACGAATATATGTACGTTATCTAACGCATAGACCTAAATGGCTGCTCGCATGGGCAAAGGGCGAATCATTGGAACAAGCAGTGCAAAAGATGATGAATGACAAAATAAAAATGCACAGTGAATTTAATACCATTGGTTCTGATGGTATTCAAACAATCAATGATGATAATGATAATCAAATACCTGATTGGCTTTGGGATTATTATTTAAATTTGGAAAAACTACTTGGCTATTTGTGGTATCAGTTGTTTGGACAAACTTATCTGTATCGTGAAAAACTAGAAGATAGATTTTGGCAAATTTTAGAAGAAAAAAAAGATTTAAATCTATTTGCCCAAAAAATTTTACCACAACGACTTTATTTGTTTACTGTACAGCAAATCCCTCAGGTAGAGTTGGATTTTTTAAAACGTTTATCGCTATCCTTGGATGTGATTTTATTCCATTTTAACCCGTCAATGTTGTTTTGGGCGGACATTGTGGATAAAAATTGGTTATTAACTCAACAAATCATTAAACCTCAAAGTGTCTATTTAAAAGATTATGGTCATGGATTGCTTTCACGTTTAGGTAAGGAAAGCCGAGAAACTTTTGCCATGCTTGCTGACATGTCAGGCGGCGCTGATGAAAAAGAGCAGGCGTGGCAGATAGTGTGGCATGATGAATTTAAAGTGTGTCAAAAAGATACATTACTTGATCGTTTAAAACAAGATATCTTGATGCTTGGGGAGAATCAAACCAATGCCCAAACTACTCTAGGCGCTGATTTATTAAGCGTGCTTCAATATGATAATTTTAATAATCTAAATCAAAAATCGCGTCCAAAAATTACTCTACCATTGGATAAGATAGATAGTTTATCAATTCATGCTTGTCATAGTCTAAAGCGCCAATTAGAAATTGCACGCCTTATGATTGCTAAATATCTAAATGAAAATCCCAAAAGTACACTGGCGGATGTGGTTGTATTACTGCCTGATGTGAATCATAATGAAGAACTTATTCGGGCGGTTTTTCCAGAAGGTGTTGGCATAGATGGTTTAACCTTACCAATTAAAATTACAGGTACGACTGACAAAAATATTGATGAGCTTTTGACTGCTATCTCAGGATTTTATACATTGGTTGGCGATTCTTCATCTCGATTTTATGCAGAAGAAGTATATGAGTGGCTTATGACACCAGCTTTATATGAAAGTTTTTACTTAACTTTTGATGAGATAAAACGAGGCTGTGATTTATTAACAGAGGCTGGATTTAAACGCGGTTTTGATGAAAGCCATTTGAAAAAAACCTTGGCTGAAGGTGATGCGGATTACCGTTATAGCTTTAGTTATGCACTAGATAGAATGGTTTTGGGGTTGCTAGCACCAACGAATCATCGTTCAAGCTCAGCGCTGCATCCATTTAAATGGGAAAAAGATGCGTTTGTAGAAGCGGTATTACCATTGCAAACGGTAACTTTAGCCGACCAAAAGGTGATAAATGTTTTGACAAAAATCCATCAGGGGCTAGATGCTAACCGATATGATTATGATAAATTTGACCGAATTGAAGTAATTTTAAATAAAATTGAACAAAATATTATCAATCGTTATTTTGCTCGATTTAATCAAACCGAAGCTATAAATGCAATTTTTGCTACTAAAAATTCCATGATGTCAGATTTACGGGCTAACGCAAATTATCAACAATATCATAAGGATGCAAAAATAAAAAATAAAAAAGATAACATTCATCTAAGTTTGCAGTTTGTATTAAATAGTTTAACTCAAACTGTCAAGGCTCAGGCTATTAAAGCTGAACCTACCGATGTAATTACCTTTGCTCGGTTTGGCGCATTGCGTAGCATTCCCTTTGGATTGACAGTAATGTTAGATATGAATTTATCAGCATTTCCAAGGCAAGATAGGGCGGTGCGTTTGGATTTGATGCGTGCTGGTATTAAAAAACGTGGGGACCGTTACAACGAAGACGATGATAATGGAGCATTTTTGGATGCGATTTTATGCACAAAAGATAGGGTATTGATTTTTTATAATGGTGTTAGTGCAGATGGACAGACCTTATTATTGCCAGCTTCACCCGTTAGTGAACTGTTGCAGTTTTTTAAAACGGAAGCACGCTGGCAGACGCCACTGGTTGAGGGTTCTTTAAATGCAGATGATGATAAAATAACACAGGCTTTTCAAGAAGTATTGCCTAGTTTGATAGAATCTTATTTAGTTACTTATCACAGTGCTACTGCATTTGATTATTCAGTTTTTTATAAAGATGTTCCAGAGAACTATCTAAAAGAAACGGATGATATCAAGCAACAGATTAAAACTTACTTAAAGAAAAAATTAATGGAATTAAAATATTATCAACAATCAAATTTGCCGCCGCCTCAACTATGGCAAGAAGTTCGCGATATCTTGGATAAAAATGAACCTATAGGTAATAAGAATTTAGTAAATTTGCCTGATATCACGGTGGTGGAAAACATACAAAACCATCTACAAAAAACATTAGAGCTTGCTGAAAATTGGGTGAAATCTGAGCAATATCAAGAACAGTTTGCGGAACATTGTTCTAATTTCACTAATTTATTTAACATAATCCTTGATAATAATGTATCATCAAGAAAAATAACTAATAGTATAAAAAACCCTGCTTACGCTTACTTGTATGATAAAATACATTTAATAAAAGAAAATGAAGAAAAAGAACCCAATGAACCATTAACACTGGGTTTTTTGGAAAGTTATCAATTAAAAGAATTAATACTAGAAAATATTAAATTAACAAATCATGAAGCATTGATTAATTATCCAGAAGAAATAATTAATTCAAAAAATAAACAAGAATTAGAAAATAATATATTTATTAATAAATTAAATTCAATTTACTATGATAATTTACTTCCTGTTGGTTTATCAAGAGTTGATATTCTGAATGAAAAAATAGATGGGATTAATCAAGAAAGAACTGAATTTTTTAATATCTTAAAAAGTCACGATATTGATGTAGATGATTTGATTACCAAAACTAATGAACAAAGCATAACATTAAATTTTAATCAACAAAATGTTTTAATTACAGAAAATATACCAAGCATAAACAGCGATACTTGGATAAATATTTTACCAAAATCAGCGAAATCAACCCATTTATTTAGCTTTTGGATTTGTCATTTGATTTGGCAAATTGCTAGAAAAACAGATAATCAGAATATTAAAAATAATCAAGGTGTAAGTATTTGGCATTTTAATAAACAGAATCAAGATATTACAGATTATAAAAATGTTCAAATATTTAAAATCGTGCCCATTCATTATAAAATAGCACAAGCCTATTTATTTAATATGATGGTTATAGACAAAATTTTAAAACAAATCCCACTAATTTTTACAATTCGTGAAAGCGTTAATTATTGTTTAAGTGATGACAAATCGAAATTTATTGATGATAAAAAAAATTTTGATAAGTGGTTGGCAAAGGATTATCAAAATATTATTGATGAACAATGCAGTATGCATGAAACGTGGAAAATTATGTTATCTAATCATCAAAATCATTTATCAATAATTACCCGCCATATTCAATTATTAAAACCGCTTTTTGAGCTAATGGTAAAAAATTTACAACCAATTAAATAAATTTAAATTCAATAAAATAAGTTATGAACAAAGAACTTGATATCAGACTAAATAATTCACAAAATAACATTTCACCAGCTATCTCATGCAACTTGGAAAATGGTTATTTAATAGAAGCATCAGCAGGAACTGGGAAAACATGGACATTGACGGGTATTTTATTAAGACTGTTAGTTGAAAAAAAATATCCTCCAGAGAAAATTATTGCTACAACGTTTACACGGCTGGCTGCTGCTGAAATGCAAGAAAGATTGCAAAAAAGGCTAAATAATTTTTGTAAGTACCTTATTTGGATGCAATCAAAAAAAGAAAAATATCCAAATTGGTTTTCTTTAGGGGTTGATGAAAATATTTCAATTGATGATGTTTTAAATGAAATTAAAGACATTGCTTCTAAGGAAGAAATTGAAGAATATGACGATGCAATTAATTTACATTTAATTAAATTTTTATTAACAGACAGTCAAAATCATATACTAGAATTAACTATTAGACGTATTTCATTGTTATTATCTACGTTGGATAAGTTATTTATTGGAACAATAGATAGCCTTGCTCAGAAATGGCTAAAAGAGTTTTCTTCTGAAATTAGTTATAACACAGAAACTAAAATTATTGATGATTATAGTGATATCATTCATTCTTTAATTCATGATGAGCTTAGAAAATCTAGATATACATTAAGTCAAGAGTCGCCAGAACTCTATCAAATAATAGATAAATCAATATTTAGTGATACATCATCCATTGTCAAATTGATTAAATTATCTTTAGATTTTTATACCGCTAATATTGACAAAGTAGAAAAAGTTAATGATTTTTATTTTAAATGGATTAATGATTTTATTCAAGATTTTTTAAATCAAGATTTATCTGTTTTTAACCCTTATTACGATACTAATTATTGTACGGAAACGTGCGGATTTAAAAAAGGTATAATTTCAAATAATTTTTATTTATTAGAAAGTATTATTCAAAAGATTTATGATTACAAGATTGGCTTCATAAAATTTATAACAAAAGAAGAAAAAAATCTAATAGAAAAACTTGACGAAATAGATAGTGATAAATTATTTAAAAAAGGATATGAAAAATCAAGAGATGAATTTCATAAATTACCAATTTTATATCTAAAAAAACTAAATAAATTATTAAAGGATATTAAATCTGTTCGAGATAAATACAAAATATATTTATATAGTGAAATTGCTAAAACTGTAAAAGTGGAAATGAAAAATTATTTAGAGAAAAAAAATCAAAGTACTTTTACATTTCAAATGGTTCGATTAAATGAAGCACTAGAAGATAATAAAGAACTCACAAGATATATTCGTTTTTTATATCCAGTTGCATTAATTGATGAATCTCAGGATATTAGTGATTTACAATTTAATCTAATTAAATTAATCTACCTTCAAGACTTAAAAGAGCAACGAGATAAAGAGAAAAAAAGAACAAAACCAGGATTTTTACTGCTGGTTGGTGACCCTAAACAGGCTATTTATCGTTTTCGTGGTGGAGACGTTGCCAACTATAATCAGGCGAAATATTATGGTAAAAATCCCAACCAGCTAAATCATTTACCTATTTTGGATTCATCATTAACGTTAAATGTCAATCATCGCTCCAACTCAGAAATGATTAAAGCATTAAATAATTGGTTTTATGACAACCAAAAAACAAATAATGAAAATCATGCAAGATTGGGCGATGATATTTTTTATCAGGAAATTTTTGCTAAAAAAGACCTTAAGATTTTATCATGGCAGAATCATTTAACAAATAAAACCATTCCTGATTATTTGACAGATAAAACAATTAATATTTTATTTTATGATAATGATGATGTTAATGTATTTTCATCAGTTGCAAAACATATTAATAGTATATTAAATATGGATGGATTTATTGACGTTGATGGAATAAAAAGAAGAATAGTTCCAAATGATATTGCCATACTTTCAAGGAACCATGATAATTTAATAAAAATTAAGCATCATTTGCAGGAATGGAATATTCATTCAGTACTTCCAAAATCAATTAATATTTTTTCAACTCAAGCTGCAAAAGATTTACATAAATTATTATTAGCAGTTATGGATAATAGTAATAAAAATAAAATATCATTGCTATTAACTTCATCATTTTTTAATTTAGATTTGAATGAAGCAAATAATACTATCCTTAGTAATGATTTTTATTATAATAAATTTGTTACCTACTTAAAAAAAGCAAAATATAATTTCAATAGATTTGGTATTGCAAGTTTATTAAACTATTGCTTGTTAAATAATCCACTTTCAGGTAATTTAAATAACCAAGAAAATACTTTATGGAAACAAATTGCAAAATATAATGAAAGATATATTGCAGATTTATGGCAGTTGATAGAATTAATGAGTAATAAACAAGCGCTTAGAAATGTTCATGAATTGCATTTTATGTCTTGGTTTGAAAAAATGCTAAAATCAAAAAATGAAGAAGAGGCTTATAAACAATTGCCACTACCAAGCGAAGTCGGTATAAATTTAATGACTATTCACCGTTCTAAAGGTTTGGAATTTCCAATCGTTTATATATTCGGTTTAGATGATTCTATTATTAACAATAAGCAATTGTTTTATACTTATATTCATAAAGAGGACTATACAATACAAAGATGTATTTCTGCAAATGAAAGGTATATAGAAAAAAATCGTCATGAAGATATTGATGAATTACGAAGACTAAGTTACGTTGCACTAACTCGTGCTTCAGAGCAAACTTTCATTATCGCTAATCAAAATATCAAAAAAAATAAAATGGATGGCTGTCCTTTATATTCTTGGCTTGAATCTAATCAGCAAGAACAATTAAATATTCCAAGTCGTCTTACTAGCCAAATTGGTCAGATTCATTTAAATAAATGTCAAGATTTTATTTCAGAAATTTATCAGAATAAAAAAACAAATCAAGAAAAAATTACATATCATCATTGGAAAAATATTTTTACAAAAGATATTTTTTCTGGTACAGTCAATACCAGTGCATCGGCATTAATTAATCAATTAAAAATCAGTGATGACGAAAACGAGGTAATTGAATATATTAAAAAAAATAAAAATATAGAAAATACAAATATAGCATATAAACCAAATGATATCCGATTAAATTTTGAAAAAGGAAAATATGTAGGTACTTTTTTACATAAATTACTACAAGAGATAAATATTCATAATAAGGATGATATTAGTAATAAAATCAGTCAATATATCAAAAAGCAAAACATTGCTAAAGAATACGATAAAGATTATCAGGAAAATCACCAGCAATTAATTGAGTGGCTAATTCAAATCTATCACACTCCTATGAAATCATCTAATATCAGTATTTATGATGTGGATGAAAGAAAATGTATTAAAGAAATGAGTTTTTTATTGGGAATAAATGATAATTTTAGTATTCAAAAATTAAATTGTATTCTAAACAATAGTGGAAAGAATATTTTTATTAATGATGAAAATAGTGATTTTATTTATAAATATTTAAAAGGGGAGATTGATTTAGTTTATGAGTATCAAGGTAAGTTTTATATTGTTGACTATAAATCAAATTTTGTAAGTGAATATTTATCTGATTATCATCATAAAAATTTATCATATATTATGAATACTCAAGGATACTGGCTTCAGGCTTGTATTTATCAGTTAGCACTACATAAATTATTAAAATTAAGAATAAAAGATTACCAAGGTAATGAAAAAAAATATTTAGGAGCAATAGAGTTTGTATTTTTACGTGGGGTAGATAAAGAGTTTCATGATTCTGGTCGTATTAATTGGGATGTTCCAATAGATTTAATTTATCAATTAGATGGCTTATTTGTTAGTAAAAAATAGGATTTATAATGAATATCGAAGAATTATCAATTAGTCAATATATTGTAAAACGTATTAATAATAATATTAATATTCATAGTAATCTAATATTTGAAAATAATTATATTCATGAAATTGATAATAATATTTTTCATTTGTTTTATTTTTTATTAACTAGATATTTAAACGAAGGTCATACTGTATTATTAATTTCAAATTCTAATTGGCTAGAGGAAATCATAACGATTACATTATCTTATTTTGATAATGTCATATCTTATTCAAGCATATTAGAATTTTCAGATGAACTTTACAAATCAAGAAAAAATCAAGAAAAAATAAATATTATTATGAAAGACTTGGAATTTAATTTTAAGAATAGTCTTTATAATAAGATAAACAAAGATAGTGATAAAAAAAATAGTACGGAAATAAAAAATATAATAGATGAATATTATATTATTTATTTATCTTTATTAAGATTTTATTATTTAAGTTTTTATATTTTAAAAGATTCATTAAAAAATTTTATTGATAGATTAAAAAATAATTGTTTTTTTTCGGTAAATTGTCAAAAAAATGATCGGGTAATTATTGTTAATTACAAAGAAAAAGAAAATAAAGCTATTATATGGTTAAATCGTATCTATCATGCAGAAAAACTATTATTTAATGAAATAAAAAATTTATGTCAATCAGAAAGTACATTCAATGATATAGAAAGAAGTTTAACTGAAGAATTAAATAAAGAACAGATAGAGGCTATCGAAAATATTTGCAATCATTCAATTTCTATTATTACTGGCGGACCTGGAACAGGTAAAACATTTACAATTGCTCAAATGGTTAGAATGATTTATGATAAAAATCCAAATATTCATTTGGCACTTGTTGCGCCGACAGGAAAAGCTGGTCAGAGAATGAAAGAATCTTTGCAGAATGCAATTAAAGAAAATGATATCTCCTTGCCAGAACCAATGACAATTCATAGATTGCTTGGTATTGGCAATAACGGTATGCCTTACTACCATAAAAATAATCCTTTATCTTATGAAATCATTATTATTGATGAAGCATCTATGCTTGGCATTGAACTTGCCAAAAATTTATTAATGGCAATTAAACCAAAATCAAAAATTATTTTATTGGGTGATACTCATCAATTATCGGCTGTTGATGCCGGTTCTGTATTATTTGATTTATGTAAATTAGATATTTTAAAGAACAATCAAACAAATCTAATACAAAGTAAGAGATTTAATAATGAATCTGGAATAGGAAAATTAGCTCACTTGATTAACCAAAAAGAATTTATTGATATTGATTTTTTTCAAAATATTATAAGTACCAGCAGTGATTTGTTTTTTAAGGATATAAATTCTGATAATGATAAAAGCTTTTATGATGATTTGCTCAAACCTTATTATGATGGAGAAAATAGTTATTTTTATTTAACCAAACAAATAAAAAATACATTTTTTCAAATGGATGAAGAACAACAAAAAAATTATTTAACTTTACTAAATAAATCACTAAATCAGTATCGTATTTTAACCGCTTCTCACTCTTTTATTTGTGGAGACCACTCAATAAATCATTATATTAAAATTGCTCATAGAGATTATTTAGAGTTATCACCAGAATTTTCCAGATTTTCTTGGTATCATGGAAGGCCAGTGATGGTATTAAAAAACAGATATGATTTGGGTTTATTTAATGGCGATATTGGAATTTGCCTACAAAATGGAAGAAAAAGTAATCAACTGGCTGTATATTTTTACGAAAAATCCTTAAAAATATTTCCAATACATATGTTTGATGATGATATTGTTGAAAGTAGTTATGCCATTACTATACATAAATCACAAGGCTCGGAATTTGATACAGTTGCCATTACATTTAATGATGATAATCAAAGAATCCTATCTAAAGAGCTGATTTATACTGCAATTACTCGTGCAAAAAAACAAGTGAAAATATACAGTACTAAATCAGCTTTGGAAAAATCAATTAACACTGAAACCAAAAGATATACAGGGTTAAAAGAATTTGAAAGAATAGGGGATTGTGGAATTATTGACAATTAAATTTAATAAAAAATTCATAATCATCGTCGCGACTTAAGCTTGGTTTACCAACTCCAATGATTGTACCTAGTACCGCTGCCCCTTGGTCAATCACTCGTCCAAGTTTTTCATCAACCACGCCATTATAAGTTGTCTTGTCACTAATCACAACTGGCGTTTTGTGCCCACACTGTTTCTGGGCACTCTGCATAGCAGCATGTTGCGCCTTAACCTTGGTTGAACCTAAGCCTGTAGTCTCAAAAGTACTGTCTGCTTTAGGAATTACTGGCGATATAGGCGTATTTTGGCAGCCCGATAAAGTAAAAATCGATGCAACAATGCCCATTATAACCAAAAATTTATTTAACATAATCCTTTTTCTCCAAAAGAAAAGAAAACTACTAGAAATTATAATAAAAGTAAGATAAAGAAAAATTTTTATTTGTAAAAATTTGTCAAATTAATTTAAATCTTATTAACAAAAAGTAACATTAAACAAAAAATCAACAAACCAAATAAAAATGATATAATAAACAAATTTTTCTTTATACAATCTTAAAAAGTCAAAATTAAACTAATGAAGATCCAAAAACCAACAATATTGATTCCAGCAAAACACATTGCCAAAGATGCTGTTTTAGAAGTAAACTACACTTGGAAAAATAGTAAACATCTTGCAATTATTTGCCATCCAAATCCCAAAGTAGGCGGAAATATGCTAAGTAAGGTAGTTACAAACCTGTATCGTTTCTACCGTGATAAAAATATCAACGTTGTGCGTTTTAATTATCGTGGTGTTGGAAAATCAAGTGGCAATATTGAGTATGGTCAAGGAGAGTTTATTGATGCGCTTTGTGTATTAAATTGGGCTATCAATCAAACAAATGCAGCATATTTACACATCTCTGGTTTTTCATTTGGCGGGTTTATTGCTTGTTTACTAAGTAATGAGATGCTAGAAAATAAATTAAATAATTATAAAAACATTCAATTAGAAAAAACAATTTTAGTTGCTCCATCTATTGAAAAAAATAACCCGGAAGGATTAAAATTTAATAGGGAAAATACATTTGTTATTTATGGAAATAAAGATGAATTTATTAACCCAAATAATATAGAAAAATTTTCTGAATTATTTGGTTTAAAATCAATTAAAATAGAAGGGGCAACCCATTTTTTTAATGGAAAACAAGAAGACTTAAAAAATGTTTTAGAAGATATTTATAAAAGTAACTCCTAACTTAAATTTTAATTAATCTTTAGTCATCATTTAAAGGTAAAAACTTATGAAAATAAATGAAAAAAGTCCATTAGAAAAATATCAAACCGCACTTTCTGGTGGTGAATTTAAACACGATGAAGTTCAAGAAAATGCAATTAAATATTTAGATAATTTATACCATCAAATTATTCAATTTAATAATTCAAAAAATCAAGGATTCTTTGCTAGTTTGTTCAAACAAAAAACAAATTCACCACCTAAAGGTTTATATATGTGGGGTGGGGTGGGTCGTGGAAAAACTTGGTTGATGGATATGTTTTATGAAAGTCTACCAATAGAAAGAAAAATGAGGCTGCATTTTCATCACTTTATGCAGCGAGTCCAAAAAGAATTGGTCGCGCTGCGTGGGCAGAGTAATCCTTTAGAAAAAGTTGCAGATATTATTTACAACGAAGCAATCGTTATTTGTTTTGATGAATTTTTTGTTTCTAATGTATCTGATGCAATGATTTTGGGTGATTTATTTACTATGCTATTTAAAAAAGGCATTACATTGGTTGCAACATCCAATATCGAGCCATCAGGACTGTATAAAAATGGCATTCATAGAGATCGATTTTTACCTGCTATTGCTCAAGTAGAAAAAAATACAGTAGTTATGAATATTGATGCTGGTATTGATTATCGATTAAGGCTATTAAAACAAGCAAAATTATACATATCACCTTTATCTCAAGAAACTAATAATTGGCTCAATGAGCGTTTTGAAGCACTATCTGCCAATCAAAGTGTTTTTACTGACCCAATTACAGTTGGTGGACGTGAAGTTGTTATTAAAAAACGCACGGAAACTATTTTACTTGTTGATTTTCGAGAATTGTGTTTACAGCCTAGATCAGCTGCAGATTTTATTGAGATTGCTAATAATTTTAATACCGTTTTAATTGATAATACACCTGATTTAAATGACAATCTTATGGACCCTGTTCGACGCTTTATTTATTTGGTTGATGAATTTTATGATAGGAAGGTAAAATTACTGATGCGAGCAGAACAATCCATTTTAGACATTTATCAAGGTGAAAAATTAGCCTTTGAAATAGAGCGTACTCGCTCTAGGCTTCTTGAAATGCAATCAGAAGAATATTTATCCCAGGAACACAAATTAGACTAAATTAAAAATATTATTAATTGAACTTGGTTAAAATAAAAATAAACTTTAAAAGCGAGATAAGTCATGAATTCTATTGTTCGTCTAATACAATCAAGAAGAAGTATTGGAAATTTAAACAAACCAATACCAAATAAAGAAGAATTATCAATTATTTTAGAAACCGCTTTAACTGCTCCAGACCATAAAAAACTTGTTCCTTATCAAATATCTATTTTAACTGAAGATAATTTAGATAAATTTGGGGATGTTTTATTAAAAGCGGGCAAAGAAAAAGCTATAAAAGAAAACAAGACACTTGATGAAATTGCAGAAAAAAAATTATCAAATATGCCAAAACGCGCGCCAATGATTATTACAGTTGCGACAAATTTTAAACAACATGATAAAGTCCCAGAATTTGAACAGTTGTTAAGCGTCGGCGCAGCAATTCAAAATATACTACTGACCTTAGAATCAATGGGCTATAAGAGCATTTGGCGAACTGGTGATTTGGCTAATGAAAAACTAGTGAAAGAATTTTTTAAGGTATCAGATGATAATATCATTTGTGGATTTATTTATATTGGTTCTAGTGATATTGTCTTACCAAATAGAGAAAAAATTAACCAAGAATATATAAATCAAATTATAAGTACCATTAAATAAGTTATTAAATATTGAGTTTATATTAACAAATGAACGAATAAAGGTTGAGTTATGAAATTGCCAAAAAGTCTTAAAGTTCAAAAAATGGTGGATGCCGCTAGTAATAAAATTGATGAGGCAAAACATATACTAGAAGAGCAGTTAGAAACTTTTGAAAATAATTTAGAAGATAAAGACGGTAACAAAGGTATTTTGGCAAATATTGCCCAACTTGTCAGAGCAAAAAAAATAAAAAAGACTGATGTTGATAATACAAAAATCAATGCAACTGTCAAAAATATCCCTTTGCCTTTACGTATTGCAATTTTGGGTGGTGGTAGTTTTGGTACAGCCATGGCAAATATTGCAACAAAAAACGGTTGTCAAGTAACACAATGGGTTCGGGATAAACGTACGGCCAAAGCGATGCAAAAAACTCATATTAATAAAAAATATTTGCCAAACCATAAACTTGATGAAAGAATAAAATTCAGTCATGATTTAGCAAATTCAGTAAAAGGTCAAGATTTAATTTTTGTGGTTGTTCCAAGTTCTGCAGTACGTGAAACCTTAAAATCCATTGCTCCTTACATTACTCATCAAGCTGTTATCTCCTTAACCAAAGGCATTGAAAAAGAATCATTTTGTTTAATGAGTGAAATTATTCAAGAAGAGCTGCCGCAAGTGAATTTTGGAGTTTTAAGTGGTCCAAATTTAGCTGCTGAAATTATGGATAATATGCCAACAGCAACTGTTATTGCTAGCGAATCAGAATCTTTGCGTTTGTGTGTGCAAAACGCGCTACATAGTGCGTTTTTTCGTGTATTTGCGTCTGATGACGTTAAAGGTGTTGAGCTTGGCGGCGCCCTGAAAAACATTTATGCGGTTGCGATGGGCATGGCGAATGCTTATCAAGTTGGCGAAAATACCAAAGCTATGCTTTTAACACGAGCCTTGGCAGAAATGAGCCGTTTTGGTGTGGCGGTTGGAGCCAACCCTTTGACTTTTTTAGGATTGTCTGGCGTAGGTGATTTATACGCAACGTGCAACTCGGTTCTTAGCCGTAATTATCAAATTGGCAATATGTTGGGCAAAGGTATGCCTTTAGAAGATGCTATTGCCAAACTTGGGCAAACTGCTGAAGGAGTTAACACCATTAAACAAGTACATGAACAAGCAAGCAAACTTGGGATTTATATGCCAATTACTCATGCTTTATATATGGTTTTGTATGAAAATAAAGCACCACTTGGTGTTGCAATCAATCTCATGGAAACGGGATTTCGCAGTGACGTAGAATTTGTGATGCCACATGATGCTAGCAATGAGCAACTTTCTAAAGAATTTTCAGAAGTCTTAAGAGCCAGTCAAGATGCCAAAACCCAAAAGACCATTGGCATAAAGAACAATAATTAGAATAACCGATCTTTTGATTAAGCTACTATTTGAGAAATTATCATGCAATTATTATTTATCCGACATGGGCAAGCTGCCCCTTACTGTGCTGATGATGCTGATCGCGCCTTAACTGATTTTGGACAAAAACAAGCTAAACAAACCGCCGATTATGTTCTAGCTAATTTTGCACCTGATTTAATTATCAGCAGTCCATATATTAGAGCCAAACAAACTGCCGAAATTTTACAAAGAAATTTAACAACTCAGAACCACAATACAAAACTTACCTTTTTAGATAGTATCACACCTGATGATGACCCTAAAGCAGCTGTTTTGGATATTGCCAATCTAATAGAACGTGAATTTGGACAAATTTTTGACCATGAAAATTTCCCAGAACGTTGTATTGTCATTGTGTGTCATATGCCCATTATCGCAAAGTTGGTTGGTATATTAACAGAACTTCATCCAGAAAATTTTGAATTGGCTGAATGCCAAGTGTTAAAAACATCCGTTTTTGCTAATGGTCTAGCAACCAAAATAACGGGTTTTATACCAGTTCAGCCTTAGAGTCATTATTTTCAATGACTGATAAAATCAAATTGTCTATTTAGGTTTTGATACTAATTTATGATATAATTTTGATTTAAATTTAACGACGCGGAAATTTTTCATGTCTTATAACCTTATTCGTCCGTTTTTATTTAAAAAAGACCCTGAAGAAGCCCATGAATTGACCTTGGAAATTTTAAAAAAGGTTCATAATGCCCATTTGCTTGGCTTTGTATATCCTAGACAAGAAATGATTACCAATTGTATGGGTATTTATCTTTCTAATCCCGTTGGTTTAGCCGCTGGCTTGGATAAAAATGGTGAATATATTGATGCATTATCTGAACTTGGCTTTGGGTTTTTGGAGATTGGTACAGTAACCCCTAAACCCCAACTAGGTAACGAAAAACCGCGTTTATTTCGTCTGCCTGAAGCCGGGGCAATCATCAACCGCATGGGTTTTAACAATGATGGCGTTGATAAACTAATTGAAAATGTTAAAAGAGCAAAATATAAAGGTGTTTTAGGAATCAATATTGGCAAAAATGCCATAACACCTGTGGAAAATGCTTTAGATGATTACGTTTATTGTTTAGAACGTGTTTATCCTTATGCCAGCTATATTACAATCAATATCTCTAGCCCAAATACTAAAAATTTACGCGATCTACAGAGTGGCTCGGCACTTGCCAAATTATTAGATGGTATCAGAAATTGTCATG
Organism: Moraxella sp. I5G; assembly: GCF_055193055.1. NCBI lineage: Bacteria > Pseudomonadati > Pseudomonadota > Gammaproteobacteria > Moraxellales > Moraxellaceae > Moraxella > Moraxella sp. I5G. The sequence goes on from NZ_JBUXLH010000001.1 coordinate 124,467, forward strand.
CGCGTTTAGCGAATAATTATGGTTTTTATGTCCCACTTGCTTTAAAAATTGCACCAGATTTAGAAGATGAGCAAATTGATGAAATTGCTAAAAACTTACTTGACTTTGATATCGATGGTTTGATAGCCACAAATACTACATTATCTAGAGTTGGTGTAGAAGATGATAAATATGGTGATGAAGTGGGTGGACTTTCTGGTAGACCACTTAGTCATCACAGCACGGTAATTTTATCCAAATTTGCTCAACGTCTAGAAGGTAGAGTTGATATTATTGGGGTTGGTGGTATTGATAATGGAGATTTAGCGGTTAAAAAAATCAAAGCAGGTGCCACCGCAGTGCAAGTTTATTCGGGTTTGATTTATCGTGGACCTTCCTTGGTTGAAAACTGCATACAATCGATTGCTAGTTTTTTGGATAAAGAAAATGTCAATAATAATTCATAATAAAAGACAGTATTGATGAATTTATTTGATAGTATTGTTATCCTATTTATTCTTTTTGGGGCATGGCGTGGTTTTTGTTTGGGCGCTGTAAAAACCATCTTATCTTTGATTGCTTGGATTTGTGCTTGGTTTTTAGGATTTAAATTTGCTTCTGTGCTTGCTCCTTTGTTTCGTGGAATTGCTGATAGTCATCTTGGGCAGCTTGCTTTGGCGTTTTGTGCCATTAGCATGCTTGTCTTGATGGTTGGGCATATCATTGTTTGGTTTTTATTAAAAATTTTAGCCTTTTTTAAATTAACTATAGTAGATAAAAGTCTTGGAGCGATTTTAGGTGCTAGTAAAAATTTATTTAAGATATTGATTTTCTTAACTATTTTTTCACCTATTTTTAATAAATTTAATTTATGGCAGCAGTCTTATATTGCTGAAAAACTTTTATTTTTTACTCCTGTCGCTAAAGAAATCTTGATAGATGCTGTCAATGAATCCAAATTGTAATATTGTAATTTAGTCTTTAAAACATTCCTTGTATTTGGGGTAGGTCTATGTGTGGTGTAATTGGTATTTGTGCTTATGAACCTGTAAATCAGATGCTTTATGATGGCTTGACCATGCTTCAGCATCGTGGACAAGATGCAGCAGGTATTGCCACTTTAAAAGATAATCGAGTTTATCTACGTAAAGATAATGGCATGGTGCGCGATGTGTTTTTGGATAAACATATGATGCGTTTGGTGGGAAATTTTGGAATTGGTCATGTGCGTTATCCAACAGCTGGCACATCAAGTATAGCAGAGGCTCAGCCTTTTTATGTTAATTCACCTTATGGAATCACTTTAGCGCATAATGGCAATTTAACCAATGCTGAAGTTTTGGCAAAAGAACTCTATGAAATTGATCGTCGTCATTTAAATACGGATTCAGATTCAGAAGTTTTGTTAAATATTTTTGCACATGAACTTCAAGAATTTGACCAGCCCAATTTAACTCCTGATGATATTTTTCATGCTCTAAAAGCCGTTTATGAGCGTTGCCAAGGGGCGTATGCTGTGGTTGCAATGATTGCTGGACATGGCATTTTGGCATTTAGAGACCCAAATGGTATTCGTCCTTTGGTATATGGTCAGCGTAAAACCGAAAAAGGTGTGGAATATATGGTTGCCTCAGAATCTGTGGCGTTGACTGCTTTGGGTTTTGAGGTGGTTAGAGACGTTGCTCCCGGGGAAGCTATTTTTATTGATTTGGATTATCAGCTTTATACCAAACAATGCGTCGCCGCTGCTAAACACACACCATGTATTTTTGAATACGTATATTTTGCTCGCCCTGATTCTATCATTGATAATATTTCGGTGCATAAAGCTCGCATGCGTATGGGTGAAAAACTTGCCAAACATATCTTAAAAGAGTGGGGCGAGAATCACGGGATTGATGTGGTTGTTCCAATCCCTGATACTTCTAGAAACTCAGCTCTTGAATTGGCACTGCATTTAAATGTGAAATATCGCGAAGGTTTTAATAAAAATCGCTATATTGGACGCACTTTCATTATGCCCGGTCAATCATTGCGTAAAAAATCAGTTCGTCAAAAATTAAATGCAATTCCATTAGAATTTAAAAATCGTAACGTGCTTTTGGTTGATGACTCGATTGTTCGAGGAACAACTTGTTATGAAATTATCCAAATGGCAAGAGATGCAGGGGCAAAAAATGTCTTTTTTGCATCCGTTGCACCGCCTGTTATTTATCCAAATGTTTATGGCATTGATATGCCGGTTAAAAGTGAACTTATCTCATCAGGTCGTACCGTTGATGAAGTTCGTCAAATTATTGGTGCTGACCGTTTGATTTTTCAAGATTTGGATGACTTAATCCACGCGGTTAATAACACCAAATACAGTCGTGTAGACAGTTTTGATTGTTCGGTATTTGATGGTAAATACGTTGCTGGCAATATTGATGATGCTTATCTAGAAAATCTAAAAACTAAAAGAGCAGATAATGCCAAAAAAGCATCTGTCAATACCCCGGTGGATGTTTCTGGAATTGAATGATTGAATTATTTAAATGATTGATTCAGATTTAGGGTGTATATAAAAAAGTATCTTCTAGCTGCTTAGCTTGATTGATACTTATACCTAAATCTTGAATCAAACCATCTTTTAAATCATAAATCCAGCCATGAACGGCAACTTTTTCACCACGAAACCAAGCATTTTGAACAATGGTAGTGTGTGAAATGTTGGTAACTTGACGCCGAACATTCATTTCAGCAAGTAGATTAACTTGTTCTTCAAAATTCAATCCTTCAAACATATCCCGATACTGATAGCGAAGCCCTTTTAAAGAACGCAACCAATTATCAATCAGTCCATATTCAGTATGTTGCAATGCCGCCCGAATGCCGCCACATCCATAATGGCCACAAACAATAATATGCTCAATTTTTAACACATCAACAGCGTATTGCAAAACGGACAATAAATTCATATCCGTTGCAACGACCATATTAGCGACATTACGATGAACAAACAGCTCTCCAGGTTTTAGCCCAACAACTTCATTGGCGGGAACTCGGCTATCTGAGCATCCAATCCAAAGATATTTTGGCGATTGTTGGCGTGCTAGGTTTGGGAAATAGTCAGGATTATCATGACTTAATTCTTCAGCCCATTTGGCATTATTTTTTAATAAATCGCTAATCATAGTCATTACTTCTATAAAAACAATGTATTGATTTAAATTAACATAATCATTATGTTAAGTCATGCCTATTAGGATTTAATAAAAATACCCCCAAAGAAGTATACTTAAATGATTAGAAAGTGTTAGAATCCTTACTGAAGTATTTTAGTGTATTTGTTAAATGTAAAGGTAAGATTATGTCTGTTAAATCTGTTTTTTATCAAACCACATTGGTGCTTGTACTAGCAAGCATTTCTTACTCGGTAGCTGCTGAAACCATCTATGCTGCTGCTAGTATGACGGATGCTATCAATGAGCTAAAAGCAAAATATGAAAAAAAACATAATGCAAAAGTAAAAACTTCTTATGCTGCATCATCAACGTTAGCTCGTCAAATTGAGCAGGGCGCTTCGGCCGATGTATTTATTTCAGCAGATTTGGCTTGGATGGATTATTTAGAAAATAAAGGTAAAGTTAGCACTACTCACCGTAAAAATTTATTGGGAAACCGTTTGGTTTTAATCACTCCTGTTAAAAATCCTATCAAAACCAGCATTAAATTTGATAAAAATTTCAATATTGATGCTGCTTTTACTGGAAAATTATGCACAGGTAATACCAACAGCGTTCCTGTTGGCAAATACGCCAAACAAGCCTTAAATAACTTAAACTGGTGGTCAAGCATTTCCAAGCGTCTTGTCGAAACTGAAGATGTGCGCGCTGCACTGAATTTTGTAAGTCGTGGCGAATGTCAGCTTGGTATTGTTTATGCTACTGATGCTGCTGCATCCAAAAATGTTAAAGTAGTGGGTACATTTCCTTTAGCAACACATAATCCAATTGTATATCCTATCGGAATGATAAATACAGATGCGAATTCAAAACGTTTTTATGAGTATCTGCAAAGCAATGAAGCAAAAGCGGTTTATAAAAAACACGGCTTTAGTGTATTGCAGTAATCAACTTAAAGATATTGGCTGAAAAATGGATTTTTTTACGTTAACCCCTGATGAAATTGATATTATCAAGTTATCTTACAAGGTAGCAATTTGCTGTTTGTTGGTCAATATCTCGCCTGCCATTTTGGTAGGTTGGGTATTGGCACGCAAAGAATTTTGGGGGAAGTCATTTTTTGAAACGCTGATTTTTTTACCTCTGGTTCTACCGCCAGTGATACCAGGCTACATGCTTTTGGTATTGTTTGGCAATCAAGGTTTGATTGGTCAATATTTGTCTGCAATTGGGCTAGAATTTGCTTTTAATTGGAAAGGAGCGGTTTTAGCCTCTGCTGTGATGGGCTTTCCATTGATGGTACAATCAGTGCGCGTAGCAATTGAAATGGTGGATAAACGCCTTGAAATCGCTGCAAAAACCTTAGGCGCATCAAATTTTCAAACTTTTTTTGGCATTACTTTACCGCTGGCGTGGTCGGGTATCTTGGTGGGGGCAATTTTAAGTTTTTGTCGAAGTTTAGGCGAATTTGGAGCCACAATCACCTTTGTAGGTAATGTTGCAGGTGAAACCAATACACTGCCTTTAGCAATGTATAGTTTGCTTCAACAAGTGGATGGGGAAGAGCAACTTTACAAGCTATTATTTTTGTCTTTAGGCGTAGCGTTTTCAGCGCTTTGGTTTGCTCAGTGGTATACTCGTAAACAAAAACAAAAATTTATCTAAAGAGAATGTCAAATATGTTTGATTGTCAATTTACACTATCTTTAGGCAAAAAAAAGCTAGAAGTTTTTTTACAATATCAAGAATCAACTGTTGGAATTTTTGGTGCGTCTGGGCTTGGTAAAACTAGTATTTTACACGCCATTGCAGGTATCCATCGTCCAAAAATTGGACACATCCGCATCAATGGTCAAACGTGGTTTGATAGTCATCAAAACATCAATTTATCCACTCAAAAACGCCGTGTTGGATTGGTGTTTCAAGACGCTCAGTTGTTTCCCCATAAAACGGTTGATCAAAACTTACGTTTTGGTTATGACCGCTTAAAACCCAGCGAACAAACCTTTAATTTTGATGAAATTGTTACCTTACTAAAATTGAAACCGCTACTTAATCGCCTACCCATTAAATTATCTGGTGGTGAAAAGCAAAGAGTGGCTTTGGGTCGGGCAATTTTGTATTCACCTAATTTGTTGTTGATGGATGAGCCTTTATCAGCATTAGACAGCGAATTAAAAAGCGAAATCTTACCTTTTTTTGAACATATTGTACAAAATTTATCCATTCCAATGCTGTATGTGAGCCATGATAGATTGGAGATTCAGCGATTAACCAAGACAATTTATGATTTGAATAAAAATTCATCTTGATTTAATTTGCTAAGTTTTGGCTAATTTTTAGATGTTATAATACACCTAAATTAGTTCAACTAGAGGAGTCTGTAATGACCATCAATTTGAAGAAAATCTTTGCTATTTTTGCCTTATCATCAGCCATCGTTTATGCACCAAGTGCGTTAGCGGACGACGATTGGGATGATTGGGATGATGATGATTATCGCCCAAGACGTACACAAAGCTATCAAACCAGACATAGAGCAAAAACTCATACAACTTATATTTCTCGTCAAAGGGCTGCACAAATTGCTCGTTCTCGTATCAAAGGCAGCTCAGTACGCAGTATCGATTTTGATAGCAACGATGATGGTCGTGGTCCAGTTTACGATGTTGAACTAAATTCGCCCAGTGGAAGATACGATGTGAAAATCAACGCTAGAACTGGTGGGGTTATCTACGTTAGACGCGATTACTAAAAATAGTCAATCTATATCAATTTATAAAAAAACCGAATACTCCTTTTGGGTAGTCGGTTTTTTACTGTTTGTGCTTTAGGAGAATATGGATAACGTTTGGTACTGGTTATCATTATCTCATTTATATTCATTTGATGGCTAATAAAATGAATGAACGCAATCGTAAGTACTACCTAACCGCTTTAGAAAATCATCCTTTGTTTGCTTTGCTTCCAAAATCAAAACATGGACAAGAAGCAAAAGACCATTTGTTGTCACAAGTTGTGCTACATGAATACGCCAAAGATGAAATTATTTTTTTACAGCATGATGTTGTTGCCAATTTGTACTTTTTATTGGCAGGCGAAGCGGTTTGCCATCGTCAGCTACCAAGTGGTCAGGAGTGTTTAATCGCCAATTATCAAACTTTATCCTTAATCAATGAAAGTGTACTTTGGGATTGGCAACATTTTGCACCAAAAAACATACCACCTATTATAAAATCTGATAAAAAACCAGACATTGCTAGTAAACATTCGGCGCTATTAATCAAGCAGGGTGGAATTCATCAGCTGACTGCAACCGCCAAAGAAAAATCCATTGTTGCCAGTTTATCAGTACAGGCTTATTTTAAGAGCATTGAACAATTTGAGCTGGGTGGGTTGATTACTTGGTTTTGTGAATGTATCAGCAAACGTCTGTATCATCATTTAATCAGTAGTGATTTATTGGCATTTGTGCAAGCAAAATCCAAACTTGGATATTATCTTTTAACTCATTATAATCACGGTGTACCATTTTGTTTTCAATGCAGCCAAAAACAACTAGCTAGCCAAATTGGATTGCGACCTGAAACCTTATCTCGCACTCTAAAAGACTTTATTGAGCTTGGATTGATTGTTAAACAAGACAAGCATCATTATATTATTTGTGATGTACAAGGGCTTTTAGATATTGTCAGCCAATGATTGCGATGCAGCTTGGATAACAAGGCTTTTGCTATTTTTTTAAATGATTAACCGCCCAAACTGCCGCTTCTACTCGGGTTCTTAAGCCAATTTTACCTAAAATGTGTTTTACATGGACTTTAACGGTTGATTCAGCAATGCCAAGCTTATTACCAATCATTTTATTACTTAAACCTTCAGCAATCATATGCAGCACTTGAAGTTCTCTGTCTGTTAAATCTAACATGCTTTCAGCATTTGCAGGTTTTCTCATGGCTTGGGCAAGCACAGGGGCAAGAGACGGACTAATTACCAATTCACCACACAAGATTCGTCGAATGTTGGCAATGATTTCTTCAGGTTCCATATCTTTTAGCAGATAGCCATCAACACCTAATTCTAAAGCGTCTTGCACGTCTTTTAAATTATCCGATACTGTAAATAACAGTACTTTGCCAACAATTCCCAATTCACGAATTCTTTTTAGCGTTTCCACACCGTTCATAATTGGCATATTATGATCTAAAATAATCAAATCCACATCGTTATTTGCCAAAAAATCTAAAGCTTCTCGACCGTTACTGGCTTGTCCTGCAACAAATAAATCAATTTCAAAACCCAATAAATCAGCAAGTCCGCGTCTTAACATGGGATGATCATCCACCAGCAAAAGGCGAGCGGGATTTTGATTGGTAAAAATTTTTTGACTCATGGTATGTGCCCTAAAAATAATTTAATTTTAATAATGAATAGACTCTTTGTTTATTATAAGTGATTTTGTAATCATTACCCAATAAAATGGTTATAAAATAGACAAATAATCAGACAACCTTCATCGATAAACATGATGTGTTGACGGATTAAGCTGATGTTTTGCCAAAGGTTTTGGTAAGTTCGTTGTCAAGCTGTTTGGTGATGCTTTCAATTTCTTCACGACTCCAATCATTTAATGTTGGGAGGGGGCGAACTTCTTTGGTGTGTTTCAAAAAAAACTGTGGCAAAAACCGCACCATAACCTCTGTACCATGAGGTTTTACACTTCGCGTATCAATACTTCCCCCAAGGCTTGCCGCACGTTCTGCCATTGTACTTAATCCATAATGCCCATATTTATTCTTATCACTTTGACTGATACCAACGCCATTATCTTGAATGAGTAGCACCACATCATAGCTGATGGCATCTTGGTATAGCACAACATTGGCGTGACTTGCTTTAGCGTGTTTGTATACATTGGATAAAGCTTCACGAGTAATTTGCAATAAATCCACTTGTTCAGCAGCGCTTAAATTCAATGTTAAAACTTGATTATCAAAATTGCTGGTAAAATGACCTTTTTGACTAAATTCAGTAATTGCTTGTTGCATCAATTCATGAAAATCACCGCCATTAATTTTAATACGAAAAGTATTTAATAATTCTCGTAATTGACTGTAAGCATGATTTAAACCCTCTTTTAAATCTTCTAATACTTTATCTTGTTTGGCATGAATTTGATAAAATTCTGTTTTTGCTTGCAAATCCAATGTTAATGAATTTTTATCTAAATTGTCTTTATCAAAATAAGTTGATAAAAAAACTTTTTCATTGTCATTTAATGTTTTTAACATACTGGCTTGTATTTTTAAATAAGATAAAGATTGAGCAATAGAATCATGCAATTCTCTTGCAAAGGTGTTTCTTTCTTCACTTAAAATAAGTTCTTGACGTTGTTTTTGTCTTTGCTCTGATGCAAATGCCAAAGCAATTAAATTAGCCAATGTAATTAATAAGTCATCTTTTGATAAAGAATGGTCATTATCAATATTAATTAATGGAATGTTTGCAGAATTATTATTGCTATTATTTATTGAATATTCTGTATTTTCTGTTGAAACATCTGCTTCTTTAATTAATAATTCACCCCATTTACTATTTTGGCTTTGAATGGGAATAACACGAGTTTTAATATTAGATTTTAGATTACAGCTTTCGCAATCATCCGCCATGCAAAATTCGTAATGGCTTCTATCCGATAAGGAAATAATGGTATTACTCTCATAATTTTCTCCATGAATGCATAAGGATATTTCGCTATTAGGTAATAGTTTTACAAAATCTTTAATTAATTTGTGCAATTCTTGAGTATTTAAATGCTCAGTAGCAATTTTTTGAGCAAAATCATATAACGCATATAACGCTTGATTGGATTGGGTTAAATGGTGGGTTTTTTGCTTAACTTCATTTTCTAAATGATTTTGATGATTATTAATTACATTTAACATCTGAAAAAAAGCTTCAGACAACTCATTTAATTCTTGATAGCCTTGCGTATTATTTTGAATGTTTTGAATATCAAAACGCTTTCCTTCTTTAAAGTTTCTTGCAGCTATGGTTAATCTTTTTAATGGGATAAGCGCGTTATAATTAAGCTCTCGCATTCCAAAAATCATAATCACCACAATAAAAAATAAAGAAATAAAACTAATGCGTTGCTGGCGAATTTGACGCATTTCATTACGATTTTGGATGGCGGTTACTAGCTCATTGACTTCATGTAAAAATTCCAAAGAATGTTGATAAAATTTGTCAGAATTTTTGTCTTTTAATAAGGGTAATAATTGACCATTCCATTGGGTTTCTAGTATTAATAAAATTTTATCAATTTTTTCATCAGAATTGTTTATTTTATTTTGATAAAACTTTAATTCCATAAATCTTTTTTGCATATCATCAATTAATGGTTCAACAAATTCACTATTTTTGTCATTACCATTGGTTTGACGCAATTGAAATTGGCTTAACTGATAATTGATTCGGTATGTTGCCATACGAATAGAACCTGCCTGATTAATAGCTTTAGCGTCAGCCTCAGAAACTTTTGATAGGTGGATGCTGGCAATCGATGAAGAAAGTACCACAAGTGAGATTAAAATAATAACTGTCCATGCCCGAGCTGGCAGCGAATGCCCAATTTTAAATGGGGTAAACCACTGTCCAATGAAGAAATTATGGTTAGGCGACATGGATATACTCCCAAAAAATTATAAAAGGTTAATTGTGCAAATTATCATCAAATTACAAATTACAAACAGTCTAAAAAATTGATTAACCTTATGAAAACATTAGCTATTTTTACAAAGTTTAACAAAATAAACGATACTACTAAAGTTGTATAAATGGGTTTGATAGCGCGTTCTACTTATTAAAAAATTGATTTAAATCAATATATATATTTTTTAGGTTGTCTATGATAGATAAAAATTGTATGATTTTAATTGATTTCACTCAAAATTTACAAACTTTAGTTTGTATAAGAATTCATACAAAACAAATAAATTTTAACAAAATCAACAGATTAGGAGTATTTATGGCAAGTGAAACCATGAAGCAAAATCTGGTGCTTGCTTCATCAACCGTCGCCTTTACTGTGTGTTTTATGGTTTGGATGATGTTTGCAGTTCTGGGCATTCCTGTTCAAAAAACACTCAATCTAAGTGAAACCCAATTTGGGCTTTTAGCAGCAACGCCTGTATTAACGGGCTCTTTGGTGCGTTTGCCATTGGGTATGATGACTGATAAGTTTGGTGGGCGAATTGTATTTTTTACCTTAATGATGATAACCGTTGTTCCAATTTATTTGATGAGCTACGCCAGTGAATATTGGCAGTTTTTAGTATTAGGCTTATTTGTTGGCTTAGCGGGCGGTTCGTTTTCAGTGGGAATTGCTTATGTTGCCAAATGGTTTAAGCCAGAAAGACAAGGCTTTGCAATGGGTGTTTTTGGCGCAGGGAATGCAGGTTCTGCCCTAACTAAAATTATCGGCCCATCTATCATTACAGCTGGCACTGGCATGGCAGCTTATGCCGCTGAAGGTTGGCGTTTTTTACCCAAAGTTTACGCAATTATCATGCTAATTACAGCGATTGGTTTTTGGTTTTTTAGTTATGACAATAAAGAACATAGAACAGCCAGCACAAGTAGCATTGCCAGTCAGCTTGCAGTATTAAAAGACCCTAATGTTTGGCGGTATTCACAATACTACTCCATTGTTTTTGGTGGTTATGTGGCGCTAGCCCTATGGATGACCAAGTATTATGTTGGTGAATATGGGTTTACTTTACAATCAGCAGCATTTTTAGCAGCGTGCTTCTCATTACCAGGTGGGGTGCTACGAGCGCTTGGTGGATGGCTTTCTGATAAATATTCAGCCCATACAGTAACTTGGTGGGTGCTTTGGTCATCATTTTTACTACTGTTTATATTGTCTTATCCTCAAACCAGTCTTGTGGTGCAAACCATTGGTGGTGAAAAATCCTTCCATTTAGGTCTAAATTCCACCATCTTTACTGTATTAATCTTCCTTTTGGGGATTACTTTTGCGGTAGGTAAAGCATCTGTATTTAAATACTTATCTGATGAATACAAACACAATATGGGTGCGGTGTCTGGTGTAGTTGGTCTAGCCGGTGGACTTGGTGGGTTTATTTTACCAATCATGTTTGGAGCGGCGGTAGACATTACAGGTGTTCGTTCATCAGCATTTATGATTATGTTTGGGGTGGTTTGGGTTTCTTTGATTTGGATTTATATCTCTGAAGTAAAACCAAAGATGGAACAAGGGCATCAGGCCATGCTAAAATCTAAAAATAAATAACCTTAATCTTTGTAAAAGTGTCAATTTAATTGGCACTTTTATTTTATCGCTGAATTATTGATTTAAATAAAGTTTATTTATACTACTAAAGTAGCATCTATATTTTATTGAATTAGTCATTAGGATAGGCGAATAAATCATTAAAAACACCTAAAATAAATTTAATTACAGTTAGAAATAATATAGTAATTAAATTATTTGGTTAAATTAAGTTCAAATAATTCAATAAATTATTTGGAGGGTTTATGAAAAATGAATTAAAAGGTGGAACAGTCATTCATGATTGGCGACCTGAAGATGAGCAGTTTTGGGAAAATGGTGGAAAACAAGTTGCTACAAGAAACTTGTTTATCTCTATTCCTGCATTGCTTTTAGCGTTTTCAGTTTGGGTAATTTGGTCGGTCATTGTCGTAAGAATGCCCGAGATCGGCTTTAAATTTGATAAATCGCAATTATCATGGCTTTTGGCTCTGCCTGCATTATCAGGAGCGACCATGCGGATTTTTTATTCGTTCATGGTGCCAATTTTTGGCGGTAGACGTTGGACAACTATTTCAACCGCATCGTTATTAATTCCAACAATTTGGTTGGGCTTTGCACTCCAAAACCCCGAAACACCTTTTGGCGTATTTGCTACCATTGCTTTACTTTGTGGATTTGGAGGTGCAAACTTTTCATCATCAATGTCAAACATTTCGTTTTTTTATCCAAAATCAAAACAAGGTATGGCGCTTGGATTAAATGCGGGGCTTGGTAATTTAGGCGTCTCTACCATGCAGTTTGTTGTGCCTTTTGTTATTGGTTTTTCATTGTTCGGTGCTTTTGGCGGCGATGCTCAAACAACCAGTAGTGGCAAAACGATATATCTACAAAATGCAGGTTTTGTTTGGGTGATTCCAATTGCTATTATGACGGTATTAGCTTGGTTTGGCATGAATGATTTGGCAGGTGCAAAAGCATCTTTTAAAGACCAAGCCATTATTTTTAGACGCCAGCATAATTGGATTATGTGTATTTTATATTTGGCAACGTTTGGTTCATTTATTGGATTTAGTGCCGCATTTCCAATGGTTATCAAACAATCTTTCCCTGATGTTGACCCGTTAAAAGTTGCTTTTTTAGGACCTTTGGTAGGTGCATTATTCCGTCCAGTGGGCGGCTGGTTATCAGATAAAATCAGTGGTGCAAAAGTAACATTTTGGAATTATATCATTATGACTTTTGCAGTACTTGCGGTGATGTATTTTCTAAAAGAAGGAAACTTTACAGGATATTTTGCTTGTTTTATGGTTTTATTTATTACTACAGGTATTGGTAATGGCTCAACTTTCCGTATGATTCCTGTAATTTTTCGCACCATGCACGAGCGTAAACAAACTCCTGATTTAATTAATGAGGCTCGTAAAGAATCTGCTGCAGTTGTTGGTTTTTCTGGCGGTTTTGCAGCTTATGGCGGATTTTTTATTCCAAAAATGTTTGGTTCAGGTCTGGGCGTCAATGGTACATTTATCACATTAATTGTCTTTTACGCAATCTGTATTGTTTTAACTTGGTGGTATTATAGCCGTAAAAACGCTGAATATCCTTGCTAGTTTTTTTAAATAACCATCAAAACCCTTAACTTTTAGGTTAAGGGTTTTATGTTTTGACTATTAAATTGATTACTTGGTTTGATAATTTTGACAAAAAAGATGAATTGGCAGTAGATTTTTATTTTAAATAAAAAATTGTAAGTAAATTATCGATATATTTATTTAATTCATCTCTACCCCTTAAGTATTATTCACCTAACCGTCAAGTTAATGGCGATTTTTTTTATAATTTTCTATAGTAAGGGTTAAATTAGCCAATTAAGGTCTATTCGGTGTTTTTAAATAGACTTTAGCCAACACTACCCATAGGGGGAGATTTATGAGTCATCTACTTGAACAATTTAGATTTTTTAAGAAAAAAACGGGCTACTATGCTGATGGTCACGGTGAGGTGCGTGATGAAAATCGCGATTGGGAGAATATTTATCGCAACCGTTGGCAGTTTGACAAGGTAGTTCGTTCAACTCACGGAGTAAACTGTACGGGTTCTTGCTCTTGGAAGATTTATGTTAAAAATGGTCTGGTTACTTGGGAAACTCAACAAACTGATTACCCACGTACACGCCCCGATTTACCAAACCACGAGCCACGTGGCTGCCCGCGCGGTGCAAGTTATAGTTGGTACATGTATTCAGCAAACCGTCTAAAATATCCAAAAGTTAGAAAACCTTTACTAAAACTATGGCGTGAAGCTCGTGCAAAATACAAAGACCCAGTAGAAGCATGGGCAAGCATTGTTACTGATCCTGCCAAGGCTAAAGAATACAAATCAAAGCGTGGTTTAGGTGGTTTTGTGCGCTCAAGTTGGAATGAGTGTACAGAAATCATCGCTGCTGCCAACATTTATACTGCTAAAAATTTTGGACCTGACCGTATTATTGGCTTCTCGCCCATTCCTGCGATGAGTATGTTGAGCTACGCCTCTGGAGCTCGTTATTTATCACTAATTGGTGGAGCGTGTCTTTCTTTTTATGACTGGTACTGTGACTTACCACCAGCATCGCCAATGATTTGGGGTGAACAAACTGACGTTGCTGAATCTGCTGATTGGTATAATTCAGACTATATCATTGCTTGGGGTTCAAACGTACCACAAACACGTACGCCAGACGCTCACTTTTTCACTGAAGTGCGTTATAAAGGCACAAAAACAGTTGCTATTACGCCAGATTATGCTGAAATTGCCAAACTGTGTGATTTATGGTTAAATCCAAAACAAGGTACAGATGCGGCTCTTGCTCAAGCATTTTGTCATGTTATTATTAAAGAATTCTATCTAAAACAGCCTAGCGATTATTTTCTAGATTATGCGAAACGCTATACCGACTTACCAATGCTGGTTATGTTGGAAGGTGAAGGCAAAAACACCAAGACAGGACGTTTTTTACGCGCCTCCGATTTAGTTGATAACTTAGGTCAAGAAAATAATCCAGAATGGAAGACCATTGCTATTAATAAAAATGGCGAACTGGTTTCTCCTTATGGTTCAATCGGCTATCGTTGGGGCGAACAAGGCCGCTGGAATCTAGAAACCAAAGAGGGTACACATAATAGTGATGTTGATTTAACATTATCCTTAAAAGGCAGTGGCGAAACGGCTGACGTTGGTTTTGATTATTTTGGTGGCGATGAACACCCTTATTTCACTGCAATGCCTGGCGATTCTATCCAATATAAGACTGTGCCTTGCAAAACTTTGACACTTGCTAATGGCGAGCAAGCCAAAGTGGTTACAGTTTTTGACTTGATGCTTGCCAACCTTGGTGTTGATAATGGTCATGGCGGTCAAAACGTTACCGATGATTACAATAACGCAAGCGTTGCTGGCACGCCTGCATGGCAAGAAAAAATCACTGGCGTATCTCGCGAAAAAGTCATTCAGATTGCTCGTGAATTCGCTGAAAATGCTCATAAAACTCACGGAAAATCCATGGTTATCATTGGTGCTGGTATGAACCACTGGTATCATATGGATATGAACTACCGTGGTGTTATCAATATGCTTATGCTATGTGGCTGTATTGGTAAATCTGGTGGTGGTTGGGCTCATTACGTTGGTCAGGAAAAGTTACGACCACAATCGGGCTGGGCTCCAGTTGCCTTCGGTTTAGATTGGCATAGACCACCTCGCCATATGAATGGCACTAGCTTCTTCTATAATCATTCTAGCCAATGGCGACATGAATCTGTATCTGCTCATGAGATTTTGTCAGCTCATGCTGATAAATCCAAATTCCCTGAGCATATGCTAGACTACAATATTCGCGCTGAACGTGCAGGTTGGTTACCTTCTGCGCCGCAGCTAAACCGTAATCCTCTAACCATTGCTGCTGATGCAAAAGCCGCCAATATGAGCATCCAAGATTATGTGGTGGAATCTTTAGCAAACGGTTCGTTGCGATTTGCTGCTGAGCAACCTGATAACCCCCAAAACTTCCCAAGAAATATGTTTATTTGGCGCTCCAATCTTTTAGGTTCGTCAGGTAAAGGTCATGAGTACATGCTGAAATATTTACTTGGCACAAAAAATGGCTTGCTGGGTGAAGAAACCGTACAAAATGGCTTTAGGCCTACCGAAATTGACTGGGTAGAAGATGCTCCAACTGGCAAAATTGACCTAGTAACCACGTTAGATTTTCGTATGTCTAGTACGTGTTTGTATTCTGATATCGTTCTTCCTACCGCAACTTGGTACGAAAAAGAAGATATTAATACGTCAGACATGCACCCATTTATTCATCCATTTACTGCGGCAGTTGACCCTTCTTGGGAATCTAAAACTGACTGGGAAATCTATAAAGCAATTGCTAAAAAATTCTCAGAATTATCAATTGGGCATTTAGGTACTGAAACTGACGTTGTAACACTACCTATGCAACATGATAGTGCCGACGAATTGGCTCAACCTTTTGGTGGTACTGACTGGAAAACTATGGGTCAAAGACCTGTTCCTGGTAAAAATTGTCCGAATTTTAAAGTGGTAGAACGTGATTATCCAAATACGTACGCCAAGTATACTTCCCTTGGTCCTTTGATGGATAAACTTGGCAATAACTCTAAGGGTATTGATTGGGATACCAAAGAAGAAGTTAGTCAGTTGGGTGATTTAAACTACCTGGTTAATGAAGAAACTTCTGCTAAAAACCGTCCTAGCATGAATACTGTGGTTAATGCTATTGAAACCGTATTAATGCTTGCTCCTGAAACCAACGGTCATGTGGCAGTTAAAGCATGGGCAGGATTATCTAAAAAAACAGGTCGCGACCACACGCATTTGGCAAAATCTAGTGAGCATGAAAAAATTCGTTTTAACGATATTGTTGCCCAACCTAGAAAAATCATCTCAAGCCCAACTTGGTCTGGTTTGGAGTCTGAAAAAGTTAGCTACAACGCAGGTTATACAAACGTTCATGAGCTAATTCCATGGCGTACACTAACAGGTCGTCAGCAATTTTATATAGAACATCCATGGATTTTGGCGTTTGGTGAGCAAATGCAACAGTATCGCCCACCAATTGATACCAAAACCACTGATTTGTTCAAAGGCGCCAAACCAAATGGCAATAAAGAAATCGTACTAAACTTCCTAACACCACACCAAAAATGGGGGATTCACAGTACTTATTCTGAAAACTTACTAATGCTGACGTTATCTCGTGGCGGTCCGATTGTTTGGATGAGTGAAATTGATGCCGCTAAAGCTGGCATTGAAGATAACGATTGGATTGAAGTCTTTAACCACAACGGTTCTATTACTGCACGTGCAGTGGTATCACAAAGGGTAAAAGAAGGCATGACCATGATGTATCACGCCCAAGAAAAATTGGTGAACATCCCTGGCTCTGAAATGTCTGGTACTCGTGGTGGTATCCATAACTCAGTAACGCGTGCAATTTTAAAACCAACTCATATGATTGGTGGTTATGCTCAATTCTCATACAGCTTTAACTATTACGGTACTGTTGGCTGTAACCGTGATGAGTTTGTGGTGGTGCGCAAAATGGCAAATGTTGATTGGTTGGAAGGTAAACCTGATGACAGCTTACCTCGCCCCTTGCCTACTACTTTAGATTGATAAAGTAATAAGAAAGCCCCCTTTAGTGTGATTTTTATAAACTACTTTAGGGGGTACAATACCCATAAATTCAGAGTTTACCGATGTTTATCATAAAAAAAATTTACCCGATAAACTAGGCAACCATAACAATAAGGAATTTTTGATGAAAATTCGTTCGCAAGTTGGCATGGTATTAAATCTTGACAAATGTATCGGCTGTCATACCTGCTCTGTTACCTGTAAAAATGTCTGGACCAGTCGTGAAGGTATGGAATATGCGTGGTTTAACAACGTAGAATCCAAGCCTGGTATTGGTTTTCCTAAAGAATGGGAAAATCAAGAGAAGTGGAAGGGTGGTTGGATTCGTAATGCTGACGGCTCTATCAACCCTAAAATTGGCGGTAAATTCCGTGTATTAGCAAATATTTTTGCCAACCCTGATTTACCAACTTTAGATGATTACTATGAGCCGTTTGATTTTGATTATCAGCATTTACAAACTGCGCCTATCAGCGAGCATCAACCAATTGCTCGTCCACGTTCTTTAATCACAGGTAAGCGCATTCAAAAAATTGAATGGGGACCTAACTGGGAAGAAATCTTAGGTTCTGAATTTGCCAAACGTCGCAAAGATAAAAACTTTGACAATATTCAAGCTGACATTTATGGTCAATACGAAAATACATTTATGATGTATTTACCACGTCTATGTGAACATTGCTTAAACCCAACTTGTGTTGCATCTTGCCCAAGTGGCGCAATTTATAAACGTGAAGAAGATGGTATTGTATTGATTGACCAAGAAAAATGTCGTGGTTGGCGTATGTGTATTTCTGGTTGTCCTTACAAAAAGATTTATTACAACTGGAAATCTGGAAAATCTGAAAAATGTATTTTCTGTTATCCACGTATTGAAAGTGGCATGCCAACCATCTGTTCTGAAACATGCGTGGGACGTATTCGTTATTTGGGTGTTTTGCTTTACGATGCTGACAAGATTAAAGAAGCGGCTAGCACCCCCAACGAAAAAGACTTATATCAAGCTCAACTTGATGTGTTTTTAGACCCCAACGACCCCAAAGTTATTGAGCAAGCATTAAAAGACGGTGTGCCAATGGGTGTCATTGAAGCAGCTCAAAAGTCCCCTGTTTATAAAATGGCGATGGATTGGAAATTAGCTCTGCCTTTGCATCCTGAGTATCGTACTTTGCCAATGGTTTGGTATGTACCGCCACTATCACCCATCCAAAATGCTGCCGAAGCTGGACAGGTAGGTATGGACGGGCTGATTCCAGATGTAGACAGTCTGCGTATTCCTTTAAAATATTTAGCGAATTTATTAACCGCAGGTGATGAACAGCCTGTTCGTCTTGCTCTAAAACGTTTACTTGCAATGCGTTCTTATAAACGTCTACAACTGGTTGATAAAAAAGATGCTCAAGAAGTGCTTGATGCTGTTGGTTTGACCAAAAAACAAGCAGAAGAAATGTATCGTTATCTGGCAATTGCTAATTATGAAGACCGCTTTGTCATTCCAAGCAGTCACCGCGAAGAAGCATTAAGTGATGTATTTGCTGAGAAAAACGGTTGTGGATTTAGTTTTGGTTCTGGCTGTTCAGGCGGTAATGATGTTAATATGTTTGGACAAATCAAGGCTAATCGTCGTGAAATGATTGAAACCGTTCAAACATGGGAGGCTTAAGTGCTTGATTTCACTTTATTAAAAGTCATCAGCATATTGATGGATTATCCCCGTGATGAGTTATTTTTTGCAGGCGTCTTGGATGAGTGCAGAAGTATTGTAGGCAAGTCAGTATTAATCAGCCCTGAAGTACGCCAAGAAATCATCACATTAACCAATGAGTTAGAAAACCTTGGTGATATTGAAGCCCAAGCCCGCTATGACAGTCTATTTGAAAGAGGTCGCGCGCTTTCATTATGGCTTTTTGAACACGTTCACGGCGAAAGTCGTGACCGTGGTCAGGCGATGGTGGATTTGATGGCACAATATGAAAAGGCAGGCTTTGAGATTAATGTCAAGGAATTGCCTGATTATTTGCCAATGTATCTTGAGTTTTTATCTTATCAAGCCACCAAAACGGATGATGATATTGCCATTCGTATGGAGATTGCTGAGGTTAGCCATATTATTGCGCTTTTGGGTGCAAGATTGATTCAAAAAAATAGTAGTTATGCCAGCTTGTTTAAGGCGTTATTGCAAATAGCTGGTAAGTCCTTGACACTGATTGATGATGAACTTGCCAAAATGGGCAAAAACCCTGAAGACGATACCACTTTTGAAGCCATTGATAAAGAATGGGAAGAAGAGATGGTAGACTTTATGGCAGCAGAACAAGAAGAACGTTGTCCTTCCAATCAAACCAATCAGCGCATTGCCGAAACATTGGCAAGACAAGCAAACCAAAATACCGATGTTCCTGTGCATTGGGTTGGATTTAATACAGACACACAAACAAGTACACAGACAAATAGCACCAGTAAACATTCTGGGGGAGTACTCGCATGATTTTAACCGCTTTAACCACAAGTACAGATAGTCTTGCACATTTAAATTGGCTACAGGTGTTTATTTTTGGGATTTATCCTTACATTGCACTAGCGGTATGTTTGATTGGTACTTGGGCAAGATTTGACTTGTCACAGTATTCATGGAAAACAGGTTCAAGCCAAATGCTTAACGATAAAGGCATGCGTATCGCCAGTAACATGTTCCATATCGGCATTATTGGTATTTTGTGCGGACATTTTGTAGGTATGATGACACCACATGCTGTCTATGAGCATTTTATTTCTTCTTCACAAAAACAGCTTTTAGCAATGGCTGCAGGTGGAATCATGGGGGTAATTTGCTGGATTGGGCTTTTGATGTTGTTGGTTCGTCGCTTTACAGACCCACGCATTAGCCATACTTCTAGCTTTGCTGATAAGTTAGTTTTGGTGATTTTATTTATCCAATTAAACTTAGGTCTAGCAACTATTTTTGCTTCTACTAAGCATATGGATGGTTCAGTCATGGTTGCGCTATCTAATTGGGTTCAAAATATTACAATTTTCCGCCCGATGGTTGCAATGTCAAATCTAGATCATATTGATTTGGTTTATCAATTACACGTTGCATTAGGCATTACCATTGTTTTGATTTTCCCATTTACTCGTTTAGTGCATATTATTTCAGCGCCAATTTGGTACTTAGGACGTAATTATCAAATTGTACGTCAAAAAAGAGCGCAGGGATAATCCCCAAACAAACTAAATAAGATTAATATAAAACTTGTTGTTTTTACCCATAAATACCGCCCAGTATTTATGGGGTTTTTTAATTAATCACAAAAAATTACACAGTGTACTTTTTAAAGCAAAGCTGAAAAATTTTTATAAAAAAATCCAAACCTATAAAAGATTTGGATTTAAACAATTTGGAGCGGGAAACGAGATTCGAACTCGCGACCCCAACCTTGGCAAGGTTGTGCTCTACCAACTGAGCTATTCCCGCACTAGCTTGGCTATTCTACTAAATATTTATCATTAGTCAAGTATTTTTTGAAAAAATTTGATTAAACCAGGTGCCAATATCTTGAAGCTGACTTAGGGTAACTTGATGTGCCATAGGATAGCTCACAAATTGTGGAGTAAGCCCTAGTTGCTCTAAACTCTGTTTTGCTGACATGCCAAGCGTCATCGGAACAATATCATCAAACTGCCCGTGATGAATTAAGGTGGGAATATTGCAATTTGTTTTGATTTTTTGGATATAATCTTTACTGGCAAAATAGGTCGATAGTGCCAAAAGCCCGCCCAATTGGATATCACTGGTTAAAATATAATCGTAGGCTACCGCACCGCCTTGAGAAAATCCGGCAATGATGATATTTTTACTATCAATACCATTTACCATTTCATGTTTTACCAGCTCATCAATTAAAAGACTGGATGCCTGAATTTGTTGAATATCTACCACCCGCTCAAGGTTCATTTGTAAAATATCATACCAGGCAGGCATCACATAACCGCCATTAATGGTAACTGCAATTTTTGGTGCGTTAGGAAAAATAAATTTAATCGCTAAATCATCAGCTAATCCCAAATGCGGCACGCAGGGCACAAAATCATCGCCACTAGCACCAAGACCATGTAGCCAAATTACAACTTTATCTATGGGTTTTTTAGAAGGGTTGTGTTCAACCATTACATAAGACAACATACCACAATCCTATTTATTTAACAATAAAATTAATCCAGCAATATGACACAATTAGCGTTCTAAAATGCAAGCGGCTGCTTGACCGCTAGCAGCGCAGCAGACCACTAAAGCCCGACCACTGCCTTTTTGTTCTAAAAGCTTAGCAGCATTGGCAATTAAACGTGTCCCGGTCGCTGAAAATGGATGCCCTGTAGCTAAACTTCCGCCACTAACATTTAACTTATCTAAATGTATGCTGCCCAATGCTTGATTTAACCCCAACTTTTGACGGCAAAAATCATCAGATTGCCACGCTGACAATGTGCAAAGAACCTGAGAAGCAAATGCTTCATGAATTTCATAAAAATCAAAATCTTGTAGTGATAATTGTGTTTTTTTCAGTAAAGCAGAAACAGCATAAATGGGTGCCATTAATAAACCTTCAGTTTCGCCATCCTTGCCCATAAAATCAATCGCTTGAGTGATTTGATGAGTTAAATAAGCCATAGGTTTATATTGATTGTTTTTCGCCCAATCATCGGACGCTAACAGCATCACCGAAGCGCCATCCGTTAAGACACTGCTATTGCCAGCGGTCATGGTTGGGTTGGGTTGGGTTTTACCAAAAACTACGGGTAGTGCGTTTAATTTTTCAAGTGAAGTATCGGTGCGTAGCACGTTGTCTTTATGTATGCCTTTATAAGGACTCATCAGTGTATCAAAAAACCCCGCTTGGTAGGCTTGTTCTAACTTTTGATGACTAGAAAACGCAAATTCATCTTGGGCTTGCCTGGTAATTTGCCAGATATCCGTGGTTAATGCTTGGTGTTCGCCCATGGATAGCCTCGTTCTAGGTTCTTTGATATTTGGTAGTAGAATCAACTCTTTAGGATTAATGGTTAAAAGTGCTAATAAGCGTTCTTTAGTGTTTTTGGCTTTAGTAAATCTTAAAAGCGCTTTTCGCACGCCATTACCCAGACCAATGGGTATGTCTGATGCACTGTCCGCCCCGCCTGCAATTGCGCTATCAATCATCCCTAAAGCAATTTTATTAGCGACACTAAACGCTGCTTGCATGCTTGTCACACAGGCTTGGGAAATATCATAAGCAGGTGTGGCGGCAGGTAGTGATGTATTTAATAGTGCTTCTTTGGTTAAGCTAAACTGCGCATTTGGTTTTAATAGTGTGCCACAAACCACCTCCCCAATACCTTTGTTGGCTAGATTGTAACGTTCAATTAAGCCAGATAAGGCTGCACTTAGCATATCTTCAGCACTAGCATCAGCATAAACAGTATTGGCTTTGGCAAAAGGGATGCGGTTTGCGCCAATGATGGCAACTTTTTGAATAGCTTGCTTGGGTGTGTACTCTTTCATAATGATAATGAATAACAATAAATAAGTATGAAGTATAAAATAGCAAAAACTTTCCTAGCTTAACACTATTTTAACAAAAATCAAATGATAAGTGATTTGTATTAAATTAATTTACACTTGCATTATCTGTCTACTAAATTTATGCTAAAATAGATTTTCGCTAACAAATGTTTTTTATTTTATTTGCAGTGTTTTAAGGATAATTCATGACCGATCATTACGGCAAACTCACCCAATCTGGTTTTGGTAAAACGGTCGCAAAAAACCTAGGATTACCCACGCCTGATCGCCTTGAGCGTTATGAACAAGGTCAGCCAACTTTGTGTGGTGAAGTGGCGTTTGGGGCGGCAGATGACGGTATTTTTTATCAATCAGCTTTGGCAGTTTTATCAGTGCTTGATGGTAAAGTCACCACTCAAGACAGTCTGCACAATAAATTGCTTGATGAACATATGTTTTTTAAAGTGGTGGTGTATGATGCCAGTGGTATCAAAACCCCAAAACAATTGCAGCAGCTGCAGCAATTTTTCTCGCCACTGGTAAAACGCATGAAACCTTCAGGTAAAATTTTAATTTTAACCTGTGCCGATACGGGTGTAAATTTAGCCTATAGTGCCGCTCAAAGTGCGGTGATTGGTTTTGTCAAATCGCTTGCTAAAGAGGTAAGGCTGGGCGTTTGTGTAAATGCTTTATCTATTGGCAAGGTTTGCAAGGGTCATTTGCTGCATGCATTTGAATTTTTCTTATCACACAAGTGCGCTTACGTTTCAGGACAAACCCTTTATCTTGATGGTCATAGCTTAAATGATGACGTTGCTGACCTAAAATACACTTACCCAAAACCCGCCTTAAATGGCAAAAAAATCTTGGTTACAGGGGCGGCAGGTCATATCGGACAAGCAATTTGCCAAGTTTTATTAAGAGAAGGGGCAGATTTATATTGTGTGGATTTGCCCAAAAAGTTAGCTCAATTAGAACATATGGCAAATCAAATCAACACCATAAGACAAAATCATCACAGCCCAGATGCATTTACGAATTCATCTAGAATACATATTCTACCCATAGACATTACAGAGTCAAACGCAAGCGCTAATCTTTGTCAAAAAATAATCCAAGAAGTGGCGTCACTAGACGGCGTGGTACATAATGCTGGAATCACTGACGATAAAACACTGGCAAAAATGAGTCCTTTACAATGGCAGGCTGTGATGGATACGAATTTATCAGCAATGGTCAATCTAACTCAGCAAATGTTAAATCAGTCAGTATTCAGCGACCAGGCGCGCGTGGTATGCATTTCGTCAATTGCTGGCATTTCTGGTAATTTTGGACAAAGCAATTATGCTGCCTCTAAAGCAGGTGTGATCGGTTTTGGAAAGTCACTTGCATCTGTGTTTGCATTAGGACATAAACGTATCAATGTGGTTGCTCCAGGATTTATTGAAAGCACCATGACTCAAAAAATTCCTTTTGCTTTAAGAGAGGCGGGAAGGCGTATGAATGCTATGAATCAAGGCGGACTTGCCATCGATGTTGCTGAAGCAGTTGCTTGGTTAATGTCGCCAAATGCAGATGGATTTAACGGTCAAGTACTGCGTGTTTGTGGGCAAAGTGTACTTGGCGCATAAATTTGTATATATGGAATCAATAGGAAATCATAATGACACAACAAGACACACAATCAGCACAGATTTGCCAAACTCATGTTTATCAAGAATTGCCCAAACTGCACAGCACATATGCAAATGTGATTAAAAGCTTGATTCCCAATCATGATGATAAGGCATCAACTTTACCTAGTGATATTTATACGGTAGAAAAACTGGTTATTGACCAACAAAATTTGAGTGATTATCGTAAAATTTGCGGTTTTGCAAATGATGGTCGGGTGCCAGCAACTTATTTTTCAGTGCAAGCCCAAATATTACAAATGAATATCATGGCAAAAGATAACTTTCCTTTTGCAATGCTTGGACTTGTGCATTTGCATAACCAGGTTGTTTGTTATCGCCCTGTTTATGATACCGAAATTGTCAGTATGACTGTGCGTTTGGATAACCTAACACCCCATAAACGCGGTCAGCAGTTTGATTTTGTTATGGAGGCTAAGATATCTGATGAAGTGGTTTGGCAGGGCATTTCTACTTATTTATCACGGCAAAAAAAGACTAAAGAAGAACGGGAAAAAGCCAAACAAGAAAAACAAAATATGGTCATGACAGCTGCCGCGCCGATAGGTCAGCTAATTGATACTATTGAAGTGGATGAAGATATTGGCAGACGTTATGCATTTGTTTCGGGGGATTTTAATTTAATTCATTTACATGCGTTATCTGCTAAAGCGTTTGGGTTTCCGCGCGCCATTGCTCATGGAATGTGGTCAAAGGCGCGTGCTTTATCGAAATTTTATGACTTACCAAAATCCTATCAAGTAACAACCGATTTTTATACCCCTATTTTTTTGCCGTCCAGAGTGCGTTTATTTGCTAAAAAAGAAATAAATAAGATACAATTTGCAATTTATGCCAGCGATAGTGACAAATTGCATATGGCAGGCGTGATTGATTTTTTAACAACCGATTGATTTTTTTGTAATTTTTGACATAGGAAAAAATAGTGACTTGGCAAGATTTTCCCAATTTATTAAAAACGTTAGAGTTTGGCGACTCGCCCGCTGGCGGCTCATTGGTTATTTATCATAACAACCAAAAGGTTGTGGATACTTCGTTTGGTCAAGCTTTGGCGGATAAAGCTTGGAATTCACACACACTATCAGTCAATTTTTCCATTGGCAAAGGCATTATGGCAACCTTGATTGCTATTTTGGTGTCCAAAAAACAATTAAATTACCATACACCAATTTGTCAAATCTGGTCAAATTTTGCTAAATATGGTAAAGAACATATTAGTTTAAAACATATTTTAACTCATACTGCGGGGCTGTTTGATATTTCTAGCATCAAAAGCGATGTTGATGAACTTTTAGATTGGCAATTGATGAGTGATAAAGTTGCCCATATGGTGCCCAGTGTTCCTCAAGGTCAGCAAAAGCATCACTACGCCAGCGCTTATAGTGCTTTGGTGTCAGGATGGATTTTGGGAAATGTGGTTGAACGAGTAACTGGTTTATCATTGCAACAAGCATTGGATGAATATTTAGCCAAACCTCTAGACATTCAAGGCGAGCTATTTTATGGGTTGCCTAAAGAAAAATTAGGTCAAGTCGCCAAACCTGTACGTTATTTTTACGAAAATCCCACTCACCGCAAAAAACCTTTGTTAAAACCTGATACTCCAGAAATTTTGCATCAGCTTTCTAATTACCCCATCACACCATTGTGGCAAGAGGTGTTACAAGATACGCCCATTACAACAGCAAATATCAATAAACTGTATTTTGACACCACGCGGATGAATTTGGCAAATTATAAAAATGCCTTGATGCCCAATGGTAAAGATGGATTGGAATATCACCGTGATGATGTACTTCAAGCGGTGATTCCAGCTGCCAATGGCGTTTCTACTGCCAATGCGTTAGCAAAAGTATATGCCATGCACGCTAATGATGGTGTTTGGCAAGATGTAGAATACATTGATACCAAAACCTTGCATGAAATGCGAGAGATTCGAGTTGATGGTTTTGATGCGGTCATGCCCGCTGATATGTGCTGGCGTATGGGCTTTCACCGCTTATTTAGTCTGCAATACACACCGCTTGCTTATGGGCATATGGGTTATAATGGTTCAGTGGCATTTGCTGACCCCCAAAGAAAATTATCATTTGCATTTATTCATAATTTCGATACCACCATGCTTAATGATGTAAGACAATTTGTTTTAACTGAAACCGCAATCGCTAAAGTAGACAACCTACTTTGATGAAAATTCTTAGACAAAAAATAAAATCGGTGCTAAAATCTTTGGTTTTAATTTATGTTTATCATAGGTTTATTATAGTAACAGGTCATTGGTAGAAAATTTATGAATATGGCAACAAAAGATGGCAAATTATGGCTAGACGGCACAATTGTTGAACAACCCGACGCAAAAATTCACGTTTTAACGCACAGTTTACATTATGGTTTGGCAGTATTTGAAGGCGTGCGTGCCTATCAAACACCCGATGGCCGTACGGCAATTTTTCGTCTAAAAGAACATACTGAGCGTTTATTAAATTCAGCAAAGATTTTTCAACTGAATGTACCATATAGTTTTGATGAGCTTATGCAGGCTCAAAAGGACGTTGTTTTAGGCAATGGATTGTCTTCAGCTTATATCCGTCCTTTAATTTGGGTGGGCTCTGAAAAATTGGGCATATCAGCGCGCGATAACACCATTCATGCAGCGGTTGCCGCTTGGAGTTGGGGTGCTTATTTAGGTGAAGAGGGTATTAAAAACGGCATTCGCGTTAAAACATCCAGCTACACTCATCATCATCCAAATGTTACTATGTGCAAAGCCAAAGCCGCTAGTAACTATCCAGTTTCTATTTTAGCCAATCAAGAAGTAACTAGAAATGGCTATGATGAAGCAATTTTAATGGACCCACAAGGTTACGTCTGTCAAGGCAGTGGGGAAAACTTATTTTTGGTTAAAAATGGTGAGTTACACACTCCAGATTTGGCAGGCGGGGCGTTAGATGGCATTACTCGCCGAACTATTATGACATTTGCCCAAGATTTGGGGATTAAGGTTTATGAGCGTCGTATTACACGGGATGAATTTTATTTAGCGGATGAAATTTTTATGACGGGTACTGCCGCTGAAGTTACGCCCATTCGTGAATACGATGACCGTGTGATTGGTTCAGGAACTCGTGGGGAGATCACTGAAAAATTGCAATCTTTATATTTTGATGTAGTACAGGGTCGCAATGATAAATACAAAGATTGGCTTTCTTTTATTGATGAGTGATTATTTCAATAAAGTAAATTTCAGTCATTATAAAATAGAAAAAAGGCTTTAAATACAACTAAAGCCTTTTTTTATTTATAAAAATTAAGAACTTAGATGGGAGAGTAACAAAAATTCCATCAACGCTTTTTGGGCATGTAAACGATTTTCTGCTTCATCCCAAACTACTGAACGTTCATCATCAAGCAAATCTACGCTAATCTCTTCACCACGATGGGCAGGCAAACAGTGCATAAATAACACATCACTATCTGCTTTATCTAAAAGCTCTCGACTGACTTGATAATTTTTAAAGTCTTTTTCTCGTTGTTTTTGCTCGGTTTCTTGCCCCATGCTTGCCCAAACATCAGTAACCACCAAATGTGAGCCTTTAACTGCATCGACAGGGTCTTTTACCAATTCAATACAGTCAGCATACTGTTTTTGTAGGTCAATGTTTGGCAAATAACCATCGGGGCAAGAAATTTTTAGATTAAAGCCAAATTGTTTGGCAGCAACCATATAAGAATGGCACATATTATTACCATCGCCAATCCAAGTAACGGTTTTACCAGCAATGTCTCCACGATGTTCAAAAAAGGTCTGCATATCAGCAAGTAATTGACATGGATGAAAATCATCCGTTAAAGCATTGATGACCGGCACTGACGAATGTTGGGCAAACGCCAAAACACGACCGTGTGCAAACGTGCGAATCATTACGATGTCTACCATGCTACTGATAACACGTGCCGAATCCTCAATGGGTTCACCACGTCCAAGCTGAGTATCATTAGGGGATAAAAATAGAGCTTGACCACCAAATTGCCCCATACCTGTCTCAAATGACACGCGGGTGCGAGTGCTGGATTTTTCAAAAATCATTGCAAGTGTGCGACCAACAAAGGGGCGGTAAATTTCGCCGTTATGCTGCATTTGACGTAATTGGCTGGCGCGTTTAATCAGATGTTTTAATTCATCTGGGCTAAAATCCATTAAAGTTAAAAAGTGACGAACACTCATGGCTCATTCCTTGTGGGCTATGACTAAATGCCAAGTATAGCATTGTTACTTTGGCTTGACCAGTCCATCAAAGTCTTTTAATGGTCATTAATCAGACTAAAAAGCGATTTGGGCGAATTGTGGTTTGGCAAAGTAATTCATAACCAATTGTATCAGCGCAATTTGCCACCTCATCCACGCTGGGCGCTTGCCCCCATAGCACCGCATCACAACCTACGTCGATTGTATCGGGTAAAAGACTGACATCAATCATAAGCATATCCATCGCAACGCGTCCAATGATAGGGGCTTGATACTCTTTATTGTCTTGTTTGAGGGTGATATAAGCATTTTTAACTACTCTTGGATAGCCATCGCCATAACCAATACTGACAATGGCGATTTTGGCATCATTTTTTGCTTGCCAAAGTGCTCCATAGCCTACACACTCGCCTGCCATAAGCTGATGAACTGCCATGATTTTGGCACAAAATGTCATCACAGGTTTTAACCCAAGACTCTTGGCGGTTTTATGTGCAAAAGGGCTGGCTCCATACAAAGCAATGCCAGGGCGAATCCAGTCGTAATGATGGTTTGAAAAGTTGATAATGCCTGCTGAATTGCATAAAGAACCGCCAATATTAGGGTCGATGGTTTGTTTTAACAAAGTAAGCATGTTATCAAAAGCGGTAATTTGCTCATCATTCATTGGATGGTTTTTATCGTCAGAACAAGCAAAATGACTGATTAAAATCAGCCGATAGCCTTTTTGGAAGAGACGTTTAGCGATGCTAGGAAGTTTCTTTTTATCAAAACCTAAGCGATTCATGCCAGTATTGTACTTTAACCAAACGGTTTGACTAAAAGAATTGCTGTTTGGTAAATAAGCCTCCGCCCACTGCACCTGCTGCTCGCAGTGAATTACCATACCAAAATCATAATCCACCGCTTTTTGCCATTCTTGCTCGCTAAATACCCCTTCAATAAGTACAATGGGCTTTTTGCCAGTAACTTTTTTTTGATATAAATCATTAATTTCCAAGGCTTCTAAAAATGTTGCAACTCCAAAAGCATCGGCATCTTTTAAACCGTCCAAAACCCATTTTACGCCATGCCCATAAGCGTTTGATTTTACCATAGCTAAAACTTGAGCATTGGGCGCTTGTTTTTTTATTTGTTCTAAATTATGTATTAGAGCATTTTTATCAATCAAAATATTTGCGCTACGCATGGTATTCCTTATCTTTGTTATTGATAAATATTTTAGATTACGTACTAAAAACTTCTTTTATTTGCTATTCTGCTTCAAAATCGTTAGGAACGCTTTCTTGCCAATTATCAAAACGTGTGTATTCTCCAATAAATCTTAATGGGATTTTGCCAATCGGGCCATTACGCTGTTTGCCAATAATAATCTCTGCCAAGCCTTTATTATCGGGTTTATCTTTTTTATAAACTTCATCTCGATAAATAAACATGATCAAATCAGCATCTTGTTCAATCGCTCCAGATTCGCGCAAATCTGCCATCACAGGGCGTTTGTCAGTACGTGATTCCAAACCACGATTTAGCTGCGATAAAGCGACAACAGGGCAGTTCATTTCCCGCGCAAGGGCTTTTAGGCTGCGAGAAATTTCAGCAATTTCTTGGACTCGGTTATTTTGTATGCCCGGAACTTTCATTAATTGCAAATAATCCACCACAATCATGCCTAAAGTGCCATCATAGTTTTTGGCAACGCGTCTGCAGGTAGAACGCAGTTCGGTTGGAGATAAGTTATTGCGCGCATCTATATGAAAATGAGTATGTTGGAAAAATTCCATCGCTGCAAAACACGACTGCCACTCTGCCTCTGTTAATTTACCTGAACGTATGGAACTTTGGTGAATGTCTGACCAAGCTGATAAAATTCGCATCATAATGGCTTCAGCAGGCATTTCCATAGAAAACATCACAACTGGTAATCCTGCAACTAAGGCTTCTGAAATCAAATTTAATGCAAACGTGGTTTTCCCCATGGACGGGCGCGCTGCAACAATCACCAAATCGCCTTTTTGCAATCCTTGGGTTTTATTATTCAGTTCATCAAATGGCGTTCTAAGACCTGTCATCATATCAGGTCTGCTTTTCATCTCTTGTAAATACGATGTTACCGATTCTAAAATTTCCACAACATTTTGCACGCCTTGTCGTTTATCATTATTGGCATAACTTTCATTAATGCTAAAAATATCAGATTCTATTTTATCCAAAAGCTCTTCTAGGCTTTGTTTTTTAGGCTGGTGAGCGAGGGTTAATAAATTATTACCCACAGCAATCAATTGCCGATATACCGAAAGTTCGCGAATTCTTCTTGCATAAGAAACCAAATTAAATGCCGATGACGTGCTTTGGTTGATTTGCGTTAAATACTCTTCACCGCCAATTAAATCCAAAAGGTTTTGCTGTTTTAAAGTATCATACACCATGACAATGTCATATGGTTGATTAACATAAGCCAAATGATGTATGGTATCAAAAATAATTTTATGGCGCTCACCATAAAAATCACTGGCTTTGATAAATTCAGATACTTGGTCAAAAGACTCATCAACATTCATCAGCGATGAAAGTAATGATTGCTCAATTTCAATATTATGTGGCGGTTGTACGCCAAGCTTATTTTCTGTTTGGCTCAGTTGAGTGTCTGTTTCGGTGGCACTGGGCGTGTTCATAAATTTCTCTACTCTAATTTTGGGCTGTTATTTTAACATACAACTTGATGGTAGATTATCAAATTTACGACTTTGTCAAAAAGCATAAAAGTGTTTAAAATAGTCTTAATGAAGTTAAAGGAGAAAGTGATGCAAAAGCCATTACTGATTACAACAGGTGAGCCTGCGGGTATTGGCATGGATATCGTGCTGGATGTGTTAGTTCATCACGCTGATATACTCAAATTTCCCATTATAATTACGGCAGATAAAAGAGCGTTTTGCCAACGTGCTAAGACATTATACCAATTAAAAAAAATACCTCATTTACCAAATTTTCAGACAATTTTGGTAGATGATGCATTGTATGATTTGCAAGACAAAATCACTCAACCCATCGTGTTGATTGATACACCTTGTTTAGATAAAGTATGTGCAGGCGTGCTTAATCCCAATAATGCCAAAATGGTAGAGCAGCAGCTGTTTTTAGCACACCATTTAGCGATAAAACAGCAAATTTTTGCCATCGTAACTGCACCAATCGCCAAGTCAGTGATGATAGAAGGGGGTGTAACGTTAGATGATGGCAGTTTATTTAGTGGGCATACAGAATATTTTATGCAGCTGTCAGGTTTAAACAAAGTAGTGATGATGCTTGCCAATCAAACTATGAAGGTGGCGTTGGTAACAACCCATTTACCGCTTAGAGATGTTGCTGGTGCGATTAGCGCTGATGAGGTACAAAAAACGGTGCAAATCACTCATCAGTCATTGATTGAATATGGAATCACTCATCCTAAAATTAAGGTTTGTGGACTAAACCCGCATGCAGGAGAAAACGGTCATTTAGGCACAGAAGAACAAGAAATTATCAACCCAGTGTTGCAATCGTTTCAAAATCAAGGTATGGATATTTCGCTCGCAATGCCTGCTGATACACTGTTTACCCATCAACATGTAGAAAATACGGACGTCATCATTGCCATGTATCACGACCAAGGGCTTGCCCCCTTAAAATCACATGGATTTGGTGACACAGTGAATGTTACTTTAGGTTTGCCTTACATTCGTACATCAGTTGACCACGGCACAGCACTGGATTTGGCAGGAACAGGTTTGGCGAACAGTTCAAGTTTACTTTGTGCAATTGATTTTGCAGTAAAATTTGCCAAAAAGCAAAAAGTCAATAAGTTATAATTGTCTTGTCTATTGATGATGGTTTGAACATTATAAACAATTTGGTGGTTTTGGCAGTCCTGCAATGCGATTTACATGACGAGCGACCAGTCCTGTATTAAAGAGGTCTTGCAATTTAGCGTTACTAATTTCTTCACTAGGTAAAGTTTGCGTCAAGTATTTAATCAAAGGTCGCGTAGCAGGACTGTGATGGTACTGAACAAAAAAACCGCGTACTTGATTTAAGATCTGATAATGCACTGGGGTTAAAACCACATTTAAAGTATTTGCCAATGTTTGAGCAATCTGTTCATTCCAAAGCGTATAATCCACCAAATGACCATCGCTATCTAATGCAATATCCAGTGAAAGGTTTTTTAACTCATGGTTTTGTAAATTATTTTCCATATTGCTGATTAATCTAAATAAATTATCGCTAACAATTATAAATTAAAAAACTAAATAACTATCAAAAGATTGGTTATCTTCTTTTAATAAATCTGCATTAAAATCGCTGTGGCAAAATGGTAAAAGATTTTTAGATAGTTTGTCAGCATCAATATCGCGTATCCATGCTTTTGGCATATCATAAAGCTCTAAAGATTGAATCATGCCATGTATTCTACTGTTTGGATGATTTAATATATTAAAAACGTTATCGGTTAAATAAAGCTGAACGTCATGATTAAAACTTGCCAATAAAAATGCCAGTGCAGTGGCTTCATAACTTTGTAATTCACTATCGGTTTTGATGGTAATAAGAATTTTCATACACATTAAATCAAAGGATTAAAAATCTTTAAAATTGTTGCAATTGAGTATCATCGTCAAGCTGCATGGCTAAATCCGCCAAGCCAACAAGTTCAAAATCAGGATGCAAATTATCCCCTAAAAGCCCATGTCTTTGAGCGTTTTGCGCATCCGTAATGCCGCGAGCCAAAGCAGTGCTAACACAAACGGGCAGTTTTAAACCATATTTTTTGGCAAGCTCTATCCACGCTGTTTGGATGTTTTCTACATCCGCAGTTTGCCACATTAAGCGATTGGCAATATACGCACCATCAGCATAAAAAAATACCAAAACAGGTGTGCCTTGAGCTAATTGTTGTTTGGCAAATATTAAGGCTTTTTTAGTATTTGGGTGATGAGGGCTTTTTGTGATAAGCAGTAAATATTTTTTCATAAACAAAACAAAACCTATAATATTGGTCTATTATAGCTTAAAATAAGCTAAAAACCATCCATCATTTTAGGGGTCTGTATGCCCAATTTATTTTCCGCCACACCCAAACAGCTGGAAAAATTAGCCCTTGCCAGTCCATTTGCCAAATCAATTTTTGATAAAAATCCAGCTGCTGCTTGTGATTTTTTAAGCGAATTTTCCTTATCCAGACCACTGAGTCAATCTGATTTTGATTCAATACTTTGGCAAGGTCAAAATTTAACCGATCATGAAAATTTATTTGACAATTCTGAAGCGGATATAGCCAAATACCTAAGACAAAAAAGAACTTATTTTATGTTGAAATGGATTTGGCAAGATGCTTTGGAGATGATTTGTCTTGAACAGCTGACCTTTGAGTTGTCAGCTTTTGCCAATTCGTGTATTAAATTTTGTAAAGATTATACTTATCATACATTATGCAAACGATATGGCGAGCCTGTCATCAAAAAAAATGGCAAAACCTTAAACGATGAATTTGCTGTTGTTGCCATGGGAAAACTTGGAGCGATGGAGCTGAATTTATCCAGTGATATTGATTTGATTTTTTTACATTTAGCAGATGGTGAAACAAATGGCAAAAAAATTATTGATAATCAAAAATTTATGATAAATCTTGGGCGTGGCATGATTCGTTTACTAAGTGAAGTAAGTGAATTTGGCTTTGTTTTTCGCGTGGATATGCGTTTACGTCCTTGGGGTGATGGCAGCCCCTTGGTGATGACACTGCCAGCTTTGCAAAAATATTTTAGTCAGCACGGACGCACTTGGGAACGTTTTGCTTGGCTAAAAGCACGACTGGTGAATTGGGTCGGTGATGAATTTTATGAAACGTTTTCACAAATTAGAAAAACCTTTGTTTATCGTTATTACGTTGATTATACCGCCTTTAGTGCTTTACGTGAAATGAAAACGTTGATTATGAATCAGCAAGCCCAGCGCCAAGATTTGGATAATATTAAATTAGGCATGGGTGGCATTCGTGATATTGAATTTATTGTGCAGGCATTTGCGCTTATTTATGGTGGTCATCATGCCAGTATTGGTCAAAATAGAGCGTGTTTGGATTTTTTGTATCAACTGCATCATTTTGATTATTTTAATGATAAAGAATATCAAAATTTATCAAAGGCTTATCGTTTTTTGCGCCGTTTAGAGCATGCCATTCAGGCTCGTCATGATGAACAAAGTCAAAGATTGCCCAAAGACGACACAGAACGTTTAGCCATTGCTAATACGCTTGGTTTTTCCAACATAGATGATTTTTACCAGATTTTAAATCATCACCGAAAAAACGTTAGCATTCCTTTTGAACGCATGATTAATAAACGTCAAACGTTGGATAAAAATGAAATTGATTTAGAAAAAGATTTGCAAACTTTAGATGAACTAATTGGTCAAGAAATGGCCAAACCCTTAACCACTTTTTTACAGTCCAAGCTGGTGTTAAGTTTGGATAATGAGCCTAAAAGCCGCCTAAAAAATGCCTATCCATTATTAATTCATGCACTTGTATCTTATGCAAAAAAAGATGGGGAAAAAGCTGGGGTTGCCGTACCACGTCTTCTTGAACTGTTAGAAGCGATTTGTCGGCGCTCTGTTTATTTAGTCATGATAGCCGAAAACCCAAAGGCAACACTTGGGCTGATTCCCATTTTATCAGCAAGCCCTTGGATTGCCAAAGAACTTGTACTCTACCCAATGCTTTTGGATGATTTTTTACAAAAACGCTACCTTCATTTGCCAGACAAACAAGAACTAACCGATATTTTACGTCAAAGCCTACTACGTATTGAAGCGTTTGATGATGAAAGTTATCTTGCGGCGGTGCGAGTATTTAAAAAAACCCAAGTATTGTCAGTTGCCACCGCGGATATTTTGGGACTGCGTCATATTATGAAAGTTTCTGATAGCCTAACGTTCATTGCTGAAGTGGTTTTACAATCGGCGCTGTTTCGTGCATTTGATGAACTTACTCAAAAATATGGTTTTCCAAAACTGCTTGATGGCAAAGCGACCAATCATAAAAATATGGGTTTTGCTATTATTGGATATGGTAAACTTGGCGGAATTGAAATGTCATATGCATCTGATTTGGATGTGGTATTTTTGCATAATATTGATGAAAAAGCTGATACAACAGGTGAAAAACCTGTTAGTGGTATGAAGTTTGCGTCTCGCATGGTGCAAAAAATCATCAATTATTTAACCACCCAAACACGAGACGGGCGCGCTTATGAACTGGACATGCGTCTTCGTCCTTCTGGCAATGCTGGGGTGATGGTAGTTTCACTTCATGCATTTGAAACCTATCAAAAACAAAAAGCATGGTCTTGGGAACATCAAGCTTTAGTGCGCGCCCGTGGTGTGGCAGGCGATAAAGTGGTTTTAACAGAATTTAACCGTATTCGTCAAGAAGTTTTAGTGCAGACACGACAAATACAGCAGGTACAAATGGATGTGCTGTCCATGCGTCAAAAAATGCAGTCGCATTTAGGAACGGATGAAAAAAATCACCAATTCCATCTAAAACAAGATATGGGAGGTTTGGTAGATATTGAGTTTTTGGCGCAGTTTATGGTATTGGCTTATGCTTACCAATACCCAAATTTAGCAATCTGGTCTGATAACGTACGTATTTTTGAAGAAGTTGCCAAAACAGGACTTTGGCAAGAAAAATGTTGTCAAGATTTAACCGATGCTTATCTAACATTGCGCCAAAAAACCCACGAACTTGCGTTGTTGGATAAAAAAATCATTGTTGAAGACAGCCAATGGCAACAATTAAGAAGTTTTGTCAAAGAAATTTGGCAAAAAGTCATTGTAGGTAAAAGGTAATTAAAATAAAAAATATTAACTTTGGTATAATTTATGCAGATTTTTAGATAAATTATTAATGCAACATGCGCATCAAACTAAATCATTTTAACCATTTAAAAAAACAAATGGCATAATTAACTGATTTATCATAAAATAGACGCATTTTATATTTATTTTTTAATTATTTTAGTGGGTTTTTTATGTTTGACACTTTAACCGAACGACTTTCTGGAAGTTTACGCGCTATTTCTGGCACAGGACAACTAACTGAAGACAATATCAAAGATACGCTACGTGAAGTGCGTATGGCGCTTTTAGAAGCGGATGTTGCTTTGCCTGTAGCACGTGATTTTGTGGCGCGCGTTAAAGAGCAGGCGCTTGGTCAAGAAGTGTTAAAAGAACTTGCTCCTGGTCAAGCGTTTGTAAAGATTGTTTATGATGAATTGACTGAGATGATGGGCAGCGCCAATCAATCTTTAGAGATGACCGGAAAACCGCCTGTAGTTTATTTATTGGCAGGATTGCAAGGAGCGGGAAAAACCACCACAG
This sequence comes from Moraxella sp. I5G, assembly GCF_055193055.1. NCBI lineage: Bacteria > Pseudomonadati > Pseudomonadota > Gammaproteobacteria > Moraxellales > Moraxellaceae > Moraxella > Moraxella sp. I5G. The sequence goes on from NZ_JBUXLH010000001.1 coordinate 161,512, forward strand.
CAGGTAAACTTGCAAAATTTTTACAAGAAAAACAAAAGAAAAAAGTAATGCTGGTATCTGCTGACGTTTATCGTCCTGCGGCGATTCATCAGCTTGAGTTTGTTGCATCGCAAGTTGGTGCGATGTTTGTGCCATCTGATGTTAATGAAAACCCAATTGACATTGCCAAGCGCGCTATCGAACAAGCAAAAATTAAATTTGCCGATATCTTGATTATTGATACTGCTGGACGTTTGGCAATTGATGAAGACATGATGAATGAAATCAAGGAGTTAACTAAAGCAGTTAATCCAACTGAGACGTTGTTTGTTGTGGATTCTATGACAGGTCAAGATGCTGCCAATACCGCCAAAGCTTTTAACGATGCTTTACCTTTAACAGGGGTTATTTTAACCAAAACCGATGGTGATGCACGCGGCGGGGCGGCATTATCTGTGCGTGCCATCACAGGTAAACCAATTAAATTTTTAGGGCGTGGCGAAAAACTTGAAGCGCTAGAGCTTTTCCATCCAGAACGTATTGCTCAACGCATTTTGGGCATGGGTGATGTTTTGAGTTTGGTGGAAGAAGTTGAAAATAAAATTGACCGTGAAAAAGCCGAAAAAATGGCGAAAAAAATTCAAAAAGGCGGTGAATTTGATTTAGAAGACTTATTAACCCAATTTCAACAAATGAAAAATATGGGCGGTATGGCAGGGTTTTTGGATAAAATGCCTGGTATGAGTGGTAGTGATATTCAAAATGCGGTTGCTCAAGCCAAACCTGAGGAAAAAGTTAAAGAAATGGAAGCCCTTATCCATTCTATGACGCCATTTGAGCGCCAAAATCCAGACAAAATTACCCCAAGCCGTAAACGTCGTATTGCAGCAGGTTCAGGCAAACAAATTCAAAACGTCAATGCGCTGTTAAAGCAGCATAAACAAATGGCGAAAATGATGAAAATGATTAGCCGTCCTGATGGTATTGCTAAAATGATGAAAGCAGTACAAGGACTTACCAAAGGCATGTCAGGAGGTGGCGGTCCTTTATTTGGTTCAAAAAAGGATATGGAGCAGATGACCGCTGACATTCACGCCATGGGCATGGACCCAAACACCATCAATCTTGGTATGAATCAAGATGAGATTCGCCAAAAAATGAATGAGCTGCAAAATGCAAATAATGATTTGTCAGGAAAATTCAAAAAGCGCTTTTAATCTTAATTGGTTTTAAATAAAATCAACGCTTTCATCTTATAAGATGAGAGCGTTTTTTTTGGCTTTGTGGTATGATAGCCTGTTTTTTTGATTGATAAATAAAAGAGAAATGAATGTGTTAATTGCATTTGATACGATTTTTGAACAATGTTCAGTAGCGGCATTGTCTTTACAAGATGGTCAAATTCTATACCAAAAAACCGTTGCTGGTGGCCGTGGGCAAACAGAAATTATTTTGCCAATGTTGGATGAAGCCTTAAAAATATTGAACACACCCATTAGCTATGTAAAAGCATGGGTGTTTAATCGTGGACCTGGAGCATTTAGCGGGATTCGCATCAATACGGCAGTTGTTCAGGCGTTATCAGTGGCAAATGGAGCACCCTGCATTGGCGTATCAAGCCTTTGGTCTTTGGCGGATACAGCTTATCGGCAAAATCAATCTGCTTTTACAGATAAAAAAACACTGGCGTCAGTCATGGATGCTCGGCAAAATCAATTATTCTTTGCCGAGTTTGTTGTGCAAGATGGAGAAGTTTTAATCAATCAGCAACCCGAATTGCTTATTGATTATGATAAACCTTTGCCCAAAACAGACTTATTAATCAGTGATGGCACTTATCAAGCAGATGGATTTTTACCCGATTTTGTTGTAAAACCATCAGCATCAGACATTGCTAAGTTGGCTTATTGTTTGTATCAGCAAGGTAAAACCACGCCTGCTCAAGATGCTTTGCCAGTATATGTTCGCAATAATGCTTGGAAAACCCTTGCTGAACAGGGAAAATAAAATTAATGTAATGATTTTTAAGAGTAAATGATGGATATTTTCTTGTTGCTAAAAGCCTTTGTAATGGGTGTTGTTGAAGGTATTACTGAATTTTTACCTATTTCTAGCACAGGCTATTTAATTTTATCAGCAGATTTGATGAGTTTTTGGGATAAAGATAAACGAGATTTGTTTATTGTTTTTATCCAGCTTGGAGCAATTTTAGCGGTGATTTACGATTATTGGGGGCGATTATGGACTGCTTTTATCAGACTTTTGACAGGTAGGGCTGATAATTTGCAAAATCCCAGAGGTCTAGGCATCGCTCTTATTATTGCAACCATTCCTGTAATGACTGTTGGGGTTTTATTTAAAGATTTTATTACAGGTGTGTTATTTCATCCGCTTGTGGTATCAACTATGCTGATACTTGGAGCGGGTATGATTATTTATGTAGAAAAACACCCCAGACAAATACGCGCCCAAACTGCTGAATCCATTGATTTTAAAACAGCACTTGCAATTGGGCTGTGTCAGTGTTTGGCGCTGATTCCTGGCACATCGCGCTCAGGTTCTACCATTGTTGGCGCGTTATGGTTTGGCGCATCTCGAACTGCGGCGACTGAATTTTCATTCTTTTTGGGAATTCCTGTCATTGTTGGAGCGGCGCTTTTGGATTTACTTGATAAAAAAGACATTTTACAAAATAGTAACGATTGGGCAGTTTTAGGTACTGGCACGGTTGTTTCATTTATTGTAGCGTTGCTGTGTATTCGTTTTATGGTTTCATGGGTAAGCAAAAAAAATTTTATGATTTTTGCGTATTTACGAATTATTACTGGAATTTTAGTACTTGGTGCATGGGCGTTTGGCTATCAAATGCAAGGATAGATTTAGATGCAAGTGCTAGTTTTAGAACAAGAAGGCAAAACAGATTTTGATAAGCTGATTTTATTAAATCAAAAACACAAGCTGAACTTGGAATTAATGCATCAACCAATTACAAAGCCTCGTGATAAAATTTTACAGACAATTGTAAAAGAGCATTTGGATATGCCCATTTTGCTTTTAGAAAAGGGTATGCCTCATCTTGTTCATCATAACGAAAAAACCATTACCAAAACCGCTTTAAATTGGCAGTCTTTAACTCAAAGAATTGTAAGGGCAGGACGAAAATCAGAGCTAATTTTGCAGGCGTGTAAAGTTGATAAAGATTCCGTTGTTATCGATGGTACCGCAGGTTTTGGTTATGATGGATTAATTTTAGCCAGTGCTTGTGGTTCTATAACACTGATTGAAAAAAATCCAATCATCGCACTTTTACTGTTTTTTGAAAAATACACCATGAGTCAAAATACAAATTGGCAAAAGTTATTGGATAAGATAAACATTATTTTTGATGACATTACTCAGTTTAGTTTAATGCAAAAACAACAAGAAATAGCGGATGTAGTGTATTTAGACCCAATGTTTCCAAAGGGCAGCTACCAAGCAAAAGTTAGTAAGACGATGCAAAGTCTACATCTTTTAGCAGACGCCCCTAATGAAAAAGAAGAGCAAATGCTGTTTTATCAAGCCAAAACCTGTTTACACTCTCAAGGTAAATTGGTTATTAAACGACCAATTTACGCCAGACCATTAGCAAATATGCTACCAAATCATCAAGTTAGTAACGACGTCATTCGTTTTGATGTCTATCAAAACAATTAATATTGTTTATAAAAACTAAAAAATTTACCAATTAATAACATTGTTTTCAATTGGTAACATAAATTTTTTGACTAATTTTTATTCTATTTTTATTTAATTTGATTTTAATTAATTGATTTTTTGATAAAAATTAGAAATTTTAACAAAAACTATTGCTTAAGCCTGACGATGTACGCTATGATTATCCTGTAACTTATAATTAATAAATGATGGTATTTTGTAAAAAATGTTTCTAAAACATGATATAATGCAATCGCTATACAAAATATCATTGTTAAATTTTTTATGTTTACTTACTCATAGGATAAATTATGTCAGCCATGCAAAAAACCACGCTAAAAAAATCAGACCTGATTAGTAACGTTGCTTATTCTTGCCAAAACATAGAAGAAAAGTTAGTTGATGAGGCGGTTCGCGAAATTTTAAATCTAATGGGTGATGTGTTGCACAAAGATGGACGTATTGAAGTGCGAGGGTTTGGTAGTTTTTGTTTGCATCATCGCGAAGCACGAAAAGCCAGAAACCCAAAAACAGGCGAAGTGGTTTCGGTGGAAGCCAAAGCTGTGCCACATTTTAAACCTGGAAAAGCGTTGCGCGAGATGGTAAATTACCCAACAATCTGATACAATCGTCATCATTGTAAGCGTAATAAGAGATTTGCGATGTCTTTGATATTAATTATTTTATTGGCAATATTTTTTGGATATTCACTGATTTTAGTGCTTGCCAACAATAGAGAAGTGGAAGTCAATTTGCTCTTTGCCCAAGTCCCTAGCACCAATCTGGGTTTGGTGTTGATATTGACCATTGCGCTTGGTGTCATCATTGGGATATTGGTTTCTTTATTGTTATTTAAAGTTTTTCAAAATAAATTGGAAATCCGTCGTCTAAAAAAAGAAGTGGCTATCTTAGGAGAAAAACTTGACGAAGCCAAAGCTGAACTTTACAACGAGCGTCAAGCACTGTTGGAATTGCAAAAACAGCCGCAATCGGATGCGGCTGCATCTCACAATGTTAACGTCAGCCATGACAGCGAGAACAGTATATGACTGAACAACCATCAGCCCAAAAGTCACCCATTATTGTTGCTATTGACAAACATAATTTGGATGAGGCTTTGATGCTTGCGGACAGTTTAGATCCAACCTTATGTCGTCTAAAAGTTGGTAAGGAACTGTTTACAACATGTGGTCCAAATGTTGTAAAATCCTTGCAAAATCGAGGCTTTGAGATTTTTTTGGATTTAAAATTCCACGATATTCCCAATACTACCACCCAAGCTGTATTGGCAGCTGCGGATATGGGAGTTTGGATGGTTAATGTACACGCAAGTGTTGGCAGTGATGCAATGGCTCTTTGTAAAAATAGTTTATTATCAAAAGGCTACAACACTCTTTTAATCGCAGTCACTGTATTAACTTCCATGACCCAAGAGATTTTACCACAAATTGGTGTTTTTGGAAGTTTAAATGAACAAGTTGCGCGTTTAGCAACTTTGGCAAGAAATTCAGGGTTAGATGGTGTGGTTTGCTCTGCCCAAGAAGCCACCAGTTTAAAAACAGCTTTAGGGAAAGGTTTTAAACTGGTTACGCCCGGTATTCGTTTGCCAGAGGATTCGGCGGATGACCAAAAACGCATTTGCACGCCAAAACAAGCTTTGCAGAATGGTTCAGATTTTTTGGTAATTGGTCGCTCAATTACGGGTGCTAACAATCCAACTGAAAAATTAAAACACATTTTGACAACATTGTAAAACGTTTGTTAAATAATTCTGTTTTAATATAAAAAGCTAAGTTTAAACTTAGCTTTTTTTGTGATATAGTCGATTTGGATATAGTTTGTTTGACTGTATTATTTATCATCAAGTTTTTTAATCCAGTCAAAGATTGCCAGTGCCTGTTTGTCAGCATTGCCAATATAAGTTGCTGGTGTTAGCTGACGAAGGCGCTGTCTATCTTCTTCATCAACCGCATCCAATTCGCCGCCGTCAATAAAATCCAGCATCATTTGACGAGTCATGGCATTGCCGCGGGTTAAAGCCTTTAATTTTTCATAAGGATTTTCAACACGATAACGTCTCATTACTGTTTGAATTGGCTCGGCAAGTACTTCTTGAGCATTGTCTAAATCTTCTGCTAAACGGTTGGGATTTATCTGAAGTTTACCAATGCCTTTTAAACAAGCATCATAAGCAATCACACTTTGAGCAAGACCCACGCCAATATTACGCAGCACGGTAGAATCTGATAAATCCCTTTGCATGCGTGAGACAGGCAATTTTTCTGCCAAATGAGCAAGTATCGCATTAGCAACACCTAAATTGCCTTCTGAATTTTCAAAATCAATTGGATTGACTTTGTGCGGCATGGTTGAGCTGCCAACCTCGCCTTCTTTGAGTTTTTGTTTAAAAAATCCCAAGGAAATGTATTGCCAAATATCACGGTTAAAATCCAACAAAATGGTATTAAAGCGACAAATTGCATAAAACAGTTCAGCAATGTAATCATGTGGTTCAATTTGGGTGGTGTATGGGTTAAATGTCAGTCCCAAGTCTTCAGTGATGAATTTTTCGCTGTGAGCTTGCCAGTCTACATCAGGATAAGCGCTTAAATGAGCATTATAATTACCTACCGCGCCATTGATTTTACCTAAAATTTCTACCTGACGGATTTGTTTAACTTGACGAGCTAAACGATAGGCAACGTTTGCCATTTCTTTACCTAATGTTGTTGGACTGGCAGTTTGTCCATGTGTACGTGATAACATGGGAACGCTAGCATATTCAACAGCAAGATTGGCAATTTTTTCAACCAAGGTGTTCATTTGGCGAACGATGACTTCACGACTGTTTTTTAACATCAGTGCATAGGATAAATTATTAATATCTTCAGAAGTACACGCAAAATGAATAAACTCTAAACTATCAGCTAAATCAGGTTGTTCGCGTAAACGATTTTTAATAAAATATTCTACCGCTTTTACATCATGATTGGTGGTGCGCTCAATATCCTTAATGCTTTGAGCATCATATTCACTAAAGTTTTCAGCGATTCGATTTAAAAATTCTTGAGCTTTGGCATCAAATGGTTTTAATTCAGTAATGGCTGGATTCTTAGCCAGTGCTTGCAACCAGCGAATTTCTACAGTAACGCGTGATTTTATCAAACCAAATTCTGATAAAAAGGGACGCAAAACATCTGCCTTGGCGGCATAACGCCCATCAATAGGCGATAAAGCAGTCAGCGTATTCATAAAAACTCCAATTTTGTGATTTATTTAATTTCAACTGTAGCGTTATTGTCAATATTGGCATAAAGCTCAAGCACATCCCAGTTGGTCAAACGCACGCAGCCCAAAGACGCTTGACGACTAATGCCTTCAGGTACAGGTGAACCGTGAATGCCGTAACTTGGGCGACTTAACCCCATCCAAACAACGCCTACAGGACTGTTTGGGCCAGGTGGTAGGATATAAGATTTTTTGGTGGCTTCATTGTCGCGATTTACAGTCGCCTTGTAATGGGGCATTTTAATTTTATTGACAATTTTATATTTTCCACCTGGTGTGGATGTAGCGCTGCCACCAATGGTGGTAGGGTAGGCAGCAACCAATTTATTGCCATTATAAGCATACAAAACCTTATCATTGCGATCAACCACAACATTGGTTACTCGACCTTTATGATTATTACCTGTATTAATCACTGTAATAGTCTCGCCTGCCTGATACTTGGCATTTTTATTTAATAATTTTAAATAAGCCACATCCATATGAAAACGCTCTCCAAGCATTTCTTGAATGTTTTCATAATGCAAGCTTTTTAATTTTGAGCGAGCTTCAGCGCCTGCAGGTAGAGCTGAATATTTGCCATTAACATCATCTTTGGTTAGTGTATAAGAGACGATGACGGGTTGGTCGTTGGGAATGTTGGCTGTTAAAGCGTTCCAAGTAGCTTGGTCCATCTTGCCTGTGGTGGGCAATCCTTTTATTTTTTGAAAATTAAGTAGGGCTTTTTTACTATTCATTCCCCAACCGCCATCAATCGGTCCAGGCGATGCGTGATTCCAATCAAGTAGCGCCTGAATTTTTACCGTCATGGCGGTATTGGTGCGCATGTTTGGCGACCAAACCGCTTCGTTTACCTGCTTGGCGTAATTGGATAAACTTAAGGTTGTGTAACGTTTACCATCTTTTTCGATACTGTTGATGGCGCTATTATCCACGCCTGCTTGAGCAGTTTTAATATCGGGAATTTGTACATCACCATAACTGATATCACCATCAGCTTTTTGGCTTTGTTTATCAGCATCAGCGTCAGTTGTTGTGCCAACTTTAGCGTTAGTTTGCGCAAAACTGATGCCAGCCCATGCCAATGATGTGAATAATAAGGCGTTTTTTATCATAATTTTCATTAAAAATTCCTTGGGTGAATGGATTTTGTATTATCTGTTAAAATGCAATAAATGGCAAACGCTTTATTTTTAAGGTTTGCCAGTTTGATTATTTAATCAGTTCAATCGTTCCTGTGGCTTTATAAGATAATTGACTGTCGCCACCTACAAATTCTTGAGGGCTAATTTCAGCGCTTTTTCTTAAAGATAGCGATGCAGCCATAGGCTGATAATAACCTTGATTTTGACTATCTAATGAAACTTGTACGATTTTGTAATCTTTTGCTCCAAAAGCCAAACTGACCGTTTTAGCTTCATCTTGAAAGCGTTTAGCCGCTTGAGTCATGAGTTTTTGTTCAATTTGTTGTTTTGTGGTATCTGAGACTTTAAATTCAATGTCATCTACCACCATTAAAGATTGTAGTTCAGCAACCAAATCGCCGGCTTGCTCAAAATCTTGACTGGTTAACTCAAGCGATATTGAGCCTGTAAAGCCCAAAATCTTGCCGTTATTGCTATAACGTGGATAGGCGCTTTGGTGACCTGTTTTGGCTTTTACGCTGGGGTATTTTTTAGCAATGGCGTTAGCTTGATTGATGGTTTGAGTTAAAGTTTGGGCAACGGTTTTGGCATCGCTGGACTGAGTAGTTTTGGTTAAAGCAATTTTAATCTGGTCATTGGCTACCACTTCTTTCACTTCAGTGCTAAAGCTGATTTGATTGTAGTTGGTTGCAGACGTAGTCGCTTGCAAATTTTGCGACAATAAAACACCAATTAATCCCAGTACCGTACTTGAAGTTACACGCGATTTTAAGGAAGATAATAGTAAAGTAGATAACAATTGCTTTTTCATACAAAATGCACCCATGGCTAAAAAGATATCACATTATAACAAAGCTGTTATTAAAAAACTTTAGACTTTTTGATAAATTTGACACAAAAATAACAACAAAGCAAATTCATTGTTAAGATTATCTGATAAATAGCCATTTTTTGCCCCAAAAGCGTGATTTTCTGTTAAAATCTTAAAGATTTTTGGTTTTAGCTTGAGAATTTTTATGACAAATAAATTATTTGAACTGATTGAATCATCAGGAGCAAAATGGGTGGATTTTCGCTATACAGACACTCACGGCAAGGAAATGCATTTGACGTTTCCTGCACATAGCATTGATGAAGATACTTTAGAAGATGGCAAAATGTTTGATGCTTCAAGTGTGGCAGGCTGGAAAGGCGTGGAAGCGTCCGATATGATTTTACGCCCTGACCCAGATTCAGCGTATCTTGATCCATTTTATGAACTGCCAACCATTGTGGTAACTTGCGATGTGATTGAACCTAATACCATGCAAGGCTATGCTAAAGACCCGCGTTCGATTGCTCGACGTGCCGAAACCTATCTAAAATCCACAGGTATTGGCGATACCGTGTTTGTAGGTCCTGAACCTGAATTTTTTGTCTTTGATGAAGTCAAATGGTCTGTGGAGATGTCAGGGGTAAAAAGCGAAGTTATTAGTGAGGCTGCGGCTTGGTCTAGCGCTAATGACTATGCATGGGGAAACCTTGCTCAACGTCCAACCATAAAAGGGGCTTATGCGGTCGTACCACCAATTGACCATTATCATGATATGCGTGCGGTGATGTGTGAACGCATTGAAGAAGTGATGGGTGAAGGTCGTGTGGAAGTGCATCATCATGAGGTCGCGTCAGGACAATTAGAGATTGGTGTATCTTTTAACACCTTAACTAAAAAGGCAGATGAAGTGCAGCAGTTTAAATACATTGTGCAAAATGTTGCCAATCAGTTTGGTAAAACTGCGACATTTATGCCAAAACCTTTGGTAGGGGATAATGGCAGCGGTATGCACGTTCATTTATCCATTGCTAAAGATGGGGTAAATACCTTTTCAGGCGATGAGTATGCAGGTTTATCTAAAACCGCTTTGTATTTTATTGGTGGAGTTATCAAACATGCTCGGGCATTAAATGCGATTACCAATCCAACAACCAATAGTTATAAGCGTTTAGTACCACATTTTGAAGCCCCAATTAAACTGGCTTATTCAGCATCCAATCGCTCAGCATCCATTCGCATTCCTCACGTTTCAAGCCCAAAAGCGGTGAGAATTGAAGTGCGTTTTCCTGACCCATCAGCCAACCCTTATTTGGCATTTGCTGCTTTATTGATGGCGGGCATTGATGGCATTGAAAATAAAATTGAAGCAGGCGAGGCAGCCGATAAAAACTTATACGATTTACCTCCAGAAGAAGAAGCGATGATTCCAACCGTTGCTGAAAATCTGGAAGTTGCACTCAATGCGTTAAAAGAAGATCATGCCTTTTTGTTAAAAGGTGACGTTTTTAGTAAAGAAATGATTGATGATTACATTGCTTTAAAAATGCAAGAAGTGCAGCGTATGAATGAAGCAGTGCATCCTTTAGAATTTGAAATGTATTATCGTTGTTAATTCAGCAGTAAGTTTGACAAACAGACAGACGGCATAAGTTTTGGCTTGTGCCGTTTGTTTTTAGCGGATTTTTTATGATTTTTTGGGTAAAATAACTTTTATTTGTGAGAAATTTTAATGCAAAATTTATTATCTGGTTTATTGTTGTCTTGTTTGTTTATTAGTCAAGTGTCTGCATATACCATTGAAATTACCGAACCTGAAAAATCTCGAGCTTATCATCGTTTTACTCAGTCCATTGATGTTCAAACAAAAGTTAGACCTGATTTACAAGAAGGCTATACCACGGCGGTTTTGCTCAATGACAAAGTGGTCATTGATGGTAATCAAGGAAGTATTGCAACGGATGATTTGGTGGCAGGCGAGTATGTCATTAGTGCTATTGTTATGGATAAAAATGCCAAAACGGTTGCTAAAGATAGTAAAACTGTTTACATTATTCAAAATAACGCTTGGCATAAAAAGAAACAAGCGGCAATCAATGAACGTAAAGCCTATGATGAATTTCCTTTGTATAAAAAGTTAGCCATTGGCATTAATCCTAAAGAACAAGCTCCACCAAAGGTCAATCAAAATACACCTACCTGGGAAATCCAGCAGCGCCAAATGGGTTTGATAAAATAACGTCTTAATTATCAGTCTAAAATACAAAAATAAAAACGATAAATAACCGTATTTCTTGCAAAAAGCTAAGTATTACCACTTAGCTTTTTATACAATTTTTGTTATGTGCTTGTAAAAACCTTTAAGTTTTATTAAATTTTTAATATATAATAGCTTCATTTACAAAAATAATGGAAAGATTATGCAGTGGCGCGGTCGTAGACAAAGCGATAATATCGAAGACAGACGTGGTGGCGCTAGAAAGGCAGGCGGGATTGGCATTGGTAGTATTGTCATTGCTCTGATTTTATGGAAAGTGTTTGGTATAGACCCACAAACCACTCTTGGTGTGGCGCAGCAAATGCAATCTACTCAGACCACAACCCAAACTGCTCCAACACAGCAAACCCCCGACCAACAAGAAGCCAAAGCTTTTGTAGCAACTATTTTGGCAGATACAGAAGACGTCTGGACACCAATTTTTAACCGTTTAGGTAGAACGTATCAACCACCAAAATTGGTTATGTTTACAGGTCAAGTAAATTCTGCTTGCGGTTCAGCAAGTTCTGCCAGTGGACCTTTTTACTGTCCTGCCGACCAAAAAGTCTATTTGGATACAAACTTTTTTGTTGATATGAAAAAACAAATGGGCATTGGTGGCGACCAAAATAATAGTTCAGAATTATCTAGAAAAGACCAGGCAGGGGACTTTGCTCAAGCCTATGTGGTTGCTCATGAAGTTGGTCATCATGTACAGACGTTACTTGGCATCTCTTCAAAAGTTCGCGAAGCGCAGGCTCAAACCAGTAAAAAAAATGCCAATCAATTGTCTGTACGTTTGGAATTACAAGCGGATTGTTTTGCAGGTATTTGGGCGAACCACAATCAAAAACGCACCCAATTTTTGCAAAAAGGCGATATTGAAGAAGCCTTGGATGCGGCTGAAAAAATTGGTGATGATTATTTGCAGCATCAAGCTCATGGTCATACCGTTCCAGACAGTTTTACTCATGGCACCAGCCAGCAAAGACAGCGTTGGTTTTATCGTGGCTTTGAGTCTGGCGATATCAGTCAATGCGATACTTTTGGGGCGGCTCAGCTATAATTAAGAAAAATAACCTTGTAGTATAACTAACTTTAAGTTGATTATTTTACACAGTTAAATATAAACGATTTTCATTCTAGAGCTTGCAAATAATAATAATTATTGTTATTATACTCAGAGTAATCAATCATGTTGATTAAAAGTTTTAAAATAAAACTCACAAAGTAATTTTTTAGGAACTATCTCATGTACATTTGCATTTGTCATGATGTTAAAGACACCCAAATCAAAACTGCTCTAAATCAAGGATTAGATACAGTTCAATCACTACAAGATACATTATTAGTGGGTACTTGCTGTGGTTGCTGTGTACCTATGGTTCAGGATTTGGTTGATGAACATCATGCTAAATTTAAAGCAGTAGACGCCATGAGTGCTTAATTGTTAAGGGATTATTTCTTTTTTTAATTGAAAATCATTTTTAACTGTTGTTATTTAGTTATCTTTTTTGATATTAGTTTTATTTAATAAATTTAAACCATTATCATTTATTTGCTACAGCAACATAATAATTATAATAAAATCATCTGGTTAGCATGGAGCAGACCTCAATTTCTCCATTTCACCTAAGTTAACCTTAGGTGAAAATTTTTGTCATTGTGATAGTCGTTCTTAAATTGCAAGTCGTTCGCGGTTCTTTTGTACTACAATTTGGTGCTTGTCATTCATAAAAGCTATGATAAGATAAAGCCCATAAGTTATTTAGTTTAAAAACTTAAATCAAGTTAGTTTATTGGAGTGTAAAATGAAATCTTCTCAAAAAGTTATTGATTATCTAAATTTTTTGTTGGGCGGTGAATTGGGTGCTAGAGACCAATATTTTATCCATTCACAAATGTATGCTGAGTGGGAGTTGGGCAAGCTTCATGACCGCGTCTATCATGAAATGGAAGATGAAACATTGCATGCACGTTTAATTATCAATCGTATTTTGATGCTTGGCGGTGTGCCAAATATGCAAGTTAGTAGCATTAATATTGGTACAGACGTTCCATCTATGTTAAAAAGTGATTTGGAGCTTGAATATAGTGTGCAAGAACACCTAAAAGAAGGTATTGCACTTTGTGAAGCTGAACGTGATTATGTAACCCGCGATTTATTAGTTGCTCAACTAGAAGACACCGAACAAGACCATGCCCATTGGCTAGAAAAACAGTTACGTTTGATTGAAATGATGGGGCTTGCTAATTACCTGCAAAGCCAAACAGCTGAGCCAAACCTAGCCTCAGTCACTCATTAATTTTTTTAAACAACATTAAAAAGGTATAAAAATGAAAGGGGATAAAGAAGTTATTCGGGCATTAAATTCAGTATTAGCTCAATCTTTGATTGCAATTAACCAATATTTTCTACATGCTCGTATTGTTAAAAACTGGGGTGTAGAAGAATTAAACGAGGCGTTTTTTAAACAATCCATTAAAGAAATGAAATGGGCAGATGAGTTAATTGAGCGTATTTTATTACTTGAAGGATTGCCAAATTTACAAGATTTGGGTAAGTTGCTAATCGGTGAAACAACCGAAGAAATCTTAGAATGCGATTTACGTCTTGAGCGTCGCAAACATGAGATTTTACTTGAAGCAATTGCTGTTTGTGAAGAAAAGAGAGATTTTGTATCTCGCGAAATCTTAGTTAAATTCAAAGATGGCAATGAAGAATATGAAGACTGGTTGGAATCTCAACAAGAATTGATTGAAAGTATGGGTGTGCAAAACTACATTCAATTAAAAGCCAGTGATGATTGAATTACGTTTTATAGCTTAGCTTAAAAAAATATCCGCCTTAAAATAAGGTGGATATTTTTTTTGACATTGAACCGACGCAAATTTTGGTAAAAAGTAGAAAATTTTTAATAGGGCGATGACTACTTTTCACCAGATTTTATTTAAAGTAAAACCATAAAACGATTAAAAATCGTAAGTTAATCCGACATTAAAAGATGTTTCAGTTTTACTATCCGTCATTGGACTATTTTTTTGACTAGAGGATAGCCAGTCATGACGCACATTGGCAAAACTACCAATTTTATCTGTAAACATGTATTTACCACTAACAGCAACAAAAGGTGAAAAACCAGCTTTTGCATCATAAAAGTGAATTCCTGATTGTAATGACTCTTTATCAGATATTCCATAATAATAATCATTATATTTTTTACTGTGCCAAGTAATTCCAGCCTTAGGATAAACAGTTAGTTTATTATCCAATAATTCAAATTTACTGCGATGAGCCAAACTAACGGTTTGACCATTGCTGCGACCTAATATGTCAGTTGCCAATTTTGTTTCAATACCACCAATGGCTGAAATATACATATAGCTAACTTGAGCATTTACTGAAGATTGGCGTTTATTTAAACTTTGTAAAGCCGCTGTTTTTGCATCTTTTGAATTATAGTGTTGTCTGTCATAACTAATGCCTACACGTACCCAATGTTTATTATCCTTATAAGGATAAAAACCTACATCGGTACCTTCAAGATAAAAACGATTGTTGTCATACAACAATAAAGGGACGGCTGTGATTTTGTCATCAACGTGATACGCGCTTTGATGAATACTCGCCAAAGCGCCCACAGTTAGTGGCGCCATCTTTTTCCATAGCTAAAGTTTGTGCATGTACTTGTTGAATGAATAAACCTAAAAGAACAGTAAGAGTAGATCTATACATAAATTTCTCGATATGTGCGTACACAATAGTTATTTAACATAATAACCATTATGCGAAGTTTTATGGATTTTGCTTAATTAACTGATTGATTTCATTGGAGTTATTTTTATAGGCTTGATTATATCATTATTTGAATTGTTGTTCAATCATTGGAGTTTGTTTATAACTGATGATTGATGTCGTTGATTCATTGGTGCTGTCTTAAATTTTTTATTTATGGCAGGCGAGAAAAAATCCTCTAGAAATTGGGGAGTGTTTCAGACCACCAGAGGGTAGAACCGACTTAAAAACGGTTTAGTCTTAATCCCCTAGAAATTGGGGAGTGTTTCAGACGATTATAAATGACTTCTCTGCTGATTGGTCTAAGGTCTTAATCCCCTAGAAATTGGGGAGTGTTTCAGACAATAAGACTGTACGTATTACCGATGACTCTATCCGTCTTAATCCCCTAGAAATTGGGGAGTGTTTCAGACTCAATTCCATATGATAACCCATCATAATGTCTGTCTTAATCCCCTAGAAATTGGGGAGTGTTTCAGACTCATACGAAAACCAGATTAAATCTATATTATAAGAAGTCTTAATCCCCTAGAAATTGGGGAGTGTTTCAGACTTACAAAATGGGCGTATTACTAGCCGTTTTGGTAGTCTTAATCCCCTAGAAATTGGGGAGTGTTTCAGACTATTAGTTCATTGGTTTCAGCCAGAATGGGTAGTGCGTCTTAATCCCCTAGAAATTGGGGAGTGTTTCAGACTTAAGGCTACCATAGAGGCTCTTCTAAGCTCAGTCTTAATCCCCTAGAAATTGGGGAGTGTTTCAGACACCCATGTTATGGGGTATTAAATTATTCAAACGTAGTCTTAATCCCCTAGAAATTGGGGAGTGTTTCAGACGTCGCTCCCGACGGTTCCGTCACAAAAACCTCGGTCTTAATCCCCTAGAAATTGGGGAGTGTTTCAGACTGCGGTTGATTTAAATTTTTAAATAAAATCAATAAGTTACTCAATCATTTTTTGGGATAATTTTTCACTAAAAAAGTTGTTGTAATTTTAACCAATTTTGACCAAAATTTTACACTTCTAACAGTCCAAAACGTCAATAACAAAACTGCTTTTGTCAAGCCAGCTCTAAAACACTTACCCTAAGGGAACCAATGATAACCATTGGTGTGGGTATTATAAACCCTATCCGAATTTTTGCAATAGATTTACCAAAAGATTTACCAAAAAATTTGTTGCCCTTCTTCACCAAATAGCATAATGTCTGTTGAGCGTTTTCCTTTGATAAATGCACTTTCTAAACTTTGGGTTTGATACACTTTAACATCGTCGTGATGGCTATCTATAATCCGCTCTAATTTGGCGATTAATGCGTCCATATCTTGCAAAAATAATGTGCCATAATAAATAGAATATTGAATTTGCAGTAATTCTTTACTAATTAAACGATGTACTTTTTTTAGTCGTTTTGGGTCTTTGATGTCATAACAGACGACAAAATGTTGCTTTTTCATACGTTTTCCTGTGTGATTGGTTGTTAATGGGTTAAATGGTTAAAAATCATTCATATAGTCTAATGATGCGTTTAAAATCGCTTCTTCGCCTGTGATAATACACTGCCCTTCTAATCGGTGTAACCATGCCCAAATGTGCGCGGTTGCCTGTTTTTCCAAAGATGGGCGAATGGCGGTAAATGCCTGATAAAAACGGCTACGCCCTGCTTTTAAAAGTTCGCACGGTTTATCTTGATTGGGTTTGATGCTAAAATCTTCTTTGGTAATTTGCCCACTTGCAAATAACTGCCAAACAAACCATTCAATTTTATCTCGTTGCAGTTCGGCAAAGTCGCACGCCAAAGACTGCCTTCCATAACTTACTTCATGTAAAATGCCTAAAAATGGGCAAACCCCACCAAAAACACCGCTCGTTCACAAATGCCTTGCAGCAGCGTATAACCAAGCGATAACAAGACGTTAACGGGGTCTTTTGGGGGACGGCGATTGCGTTTTGTAAATTGTAAATCCTCATTAAAAAACGATTGATACGCTCCAAAAAATAACGATGCTGATGAGCCTTCAATGCCACGTAAACTGGCTAAATTTTTTCTAGGAGCAACCAAGGTGCTGTTTTTACGAAAAAAGTAGGTTTTTAATTGCCGTCTGTTTTGTTGTAATTTATCAATGGTTTGATAAACATCTTGGCAACCAGATGAGCAATTTTGCTTTGCTAACTGATGCAGTAAGTTGATTTGACGATGAATTTTTAGCTTTACTAATAACGTTGCCCACTGCTCTTTACATTCTTCATCTCGCAAGACTTCATACTGAATTTGGCGTCTGGTAACTGCTTTATGCCAATTGCCATGTAAACAGCTGGCTTGACCTGATGTGCCACTTGGCAAAATCGTTAAGGCGATTTGATGTTCTGATAATTTTGTTAAAAGATTGGTACTAATGTCTATATTTGTGGTAATGGTTAGACTTTGGATTTGGTTAAACGGCAAACTGATTGGTTTTTGAAAACTATCATGCTGTATCAGCAAAATTTGACGCTCATAAGTCAGCCGAGAACCTTTTTGGTCAATAACAACGTTTCTCATCGTAATTCCTTATAGATAAATAGTTTAACCAATATACAAAAAATCGTCTGTTGGGTTAAAAATTGGCGACTTACGCGGTTTGGTTTGCCAATAGGTTTGATGAACCTGAATGACGCATCCAGCGTCTTGATGAGCTAAATATTTATTGAGCTGTTTTTGTAATTGAATTTTATCTTGATTGGTTAAATAACATTCATAAGCAGATAATTGACCACCAAAAGCGTAGTTTTTGACTTGATTGCGGATTGTGTCTTGTCTGTCATCATCACCAACATCATAACCGACCAAATAAAGATGACGCACCATAATAAAAACCCCAAACATTCATTTGGGGTTATTATCGCAAAAAAATAACAAAAACAGATAAAATAATAAGCTTGTCAATTAGTCTTCCAGTAGATTTTTAAAGCGTTCTTGAAGACTTTGTTTTAGTTTTTGCTCATCTTCTAAAATCTGTTTAATTTTTTTCTTTTCTTCTTGTTTGCCATGCACCACTGCATTGCGGATAATGGTTAATGTACGGAATTTTTCATCATTTTTTAGATGATGGCGCTGACTTTCGCGGTCATCGTAATTATCAACGTCTTTGTTTGCTTGAATGGTTTTGGCAGTAATCATACCTTCCATTGCAAACACAACCGCCCTTAAATAATCGCGACGGTGCAAATATTCTTTTGCTAAGTGCTGTTCATTAAGACCGCGATTTTGTTCTTTATGCCATTTCAATCGTTGCACTAATTGGGGTTTAAATAAATCAACGATTGGGGTTTTGATTTTCTGTATTTTATTAAATACAGTTCCGATTTTTTGGCGGGCTTGGCTGGCATTGCTGATGCGTTCATAAAAAGACGCTTGCGATAACTGCTTGGCATCTGTATCTGTCATGCCTTGTTGTTGCAGCAGTGGAGCAAATACTGAATAATCACCATCTTTGTCAAAGGTGCTAAGGGCATCTACCCAATCAAGCATGGTTAATAAGCTTTCAAGTTCTAAAACAGGCGTTTTGTTATCGCTTGACATTTCAAACGCCCCATAATAGATTTGTCGAACGTCAATTTTTTTAACCGTTTTTAAAAATCTTGCCGCTACCAGTGATAACATTGGCAAGTGTCTAAAACCATGAGTAACATCAATGACCACATCTTCATTTTCATTTAAATTCTCAGCTAACACGGATAAAATTTCAATTTGTTCTTTAGGATTTTTAGCAAAAGGAATTAACACACAATGCACTTCTGAATGCAGTGATTGACTGAGATAATCTTCAAATGGCTGTAAATGTTCTGGACTGACGTTTTTGCTATTAACCGCTTCGGATAAATCCAGCCATTTTTCTTCCATGCCATTATCGCCAGCATTTTCCAAAAAAACATCCCACATACTGCCAGACGTACCCAACAAAATCACTTTAGTTGGTTTGATTTTTTGTGCCAATGCCATACCAATATAGCGAGTTTGCTCAAAAACCTCACCATCTGAAAATTGATAATTAGTGGTACGATAACCGCCATTTTGTTTGTTGCCAACGCCCAAAAAACTAATTAATGTTGTCATATAACACTCCTTAACAATGAATGATAAACCAAATTGATAAACCAAAATCAGTCAATTTGTTTTGAATGTACGGTGTGGATGCACTGATTGTTTAATGCCCTACCCGCCTGCCAGTACATAAATCAGTATAATAAACATCAACCGCTGATAACTAACTGGTTGGGTTTATTATGCCAAAGATTTTATGTAAGTTGATTTTTTGGTAAGCTTATTTTTGTGTACAAACTACTTTTGATTTCATCTTTTTGTTTGGTGTATTAAGATAAGCCAACCTCTTGTTTAAGTGGATTGATGCGCTCCTTCCAGTTTTTGTTTTTACTGATACTACTACCTATGAGTTTGGGTAAATATGGCAAAAACACCGTTTCAAGAGCGTATTTTTTATCGTCTTTTGACCACTCTATCACTAATTTATACAAACTAAGAAAATCATATTCCTTGCCATCAATTTTAACTTTTGGTGGACTGCTTACTTTGCCATGCCAAGAACTTTCGTCTAGTTTTTTCAGTTCATTTTCAAATTTGCAAATTAGCTGCTGATTTTCATTCAAATCAGAAATTAAGCGTTCAAGTTCTTGTTGGTTTTTTTCCTCTTGTATCCGTTTAGTTTCCTCTTCAATCTTTTGAAGATAAGGATTAATTTTGGTCTTATCCAAATCAAAATAGCCGTAACCTGAACCGCCTTTGCACCCTAGCCCCTGTTGCTGAATGGTTTGTTCTAGCAGGTTTTTTGCATAATTTGCCCAGCCTTGAACGCCTTCAATCACAAAATAAAAACTTCCTTGCACCGCAATTTGCTGGTTTGGAATGGGGTTTTCAGTGTCTAAGGCATCAAAATCACCTTGATAATACGCTTGATTATGCACCGTTACGATTTCATCTATAAATGGTTTATTAGCGTCGCTTGAATTTGGTATCCACCACGCATCATGCCAAATTAAATAGCCTGCATTGGGATTTTCATCGTCGTCTGAGCCAAATAGCACATCAATAATTGCTTTTTTATCATCAGCAATGATAATTTTGCCTTTATCGTATTGTATTTGATTGTTAGCGTCTTTTTTGGCAAATAAATGCTCGGCGTAATTTCTCACCGCTCCTTTGACGCTAGACCCAGGTATCATTGGCATACCATAAGTATGATGGGTACTAACCCCAGTTTCTAACGCTCCCCCAATGGCAGACCTGTAAACAAACGACCATTAATGGTTGCACTTACACAAGCAAAGTTAGTATTACTATTTTCGTAAGTATGTGCTAGCCAGCGTTTAAACGCCAAAGAATACAAATCATCCGCAGCCACGCCTGAGATTTTTCCAATTAAATTCTTTTTGGTGGGTTTTTCATTATCGCCATCCCACGTTTTTAACCCTCTTTGGATTAATAACCCTGCATGAGCAGAACGCAAATCATCAAACAGCGCCTGCAAATCTTTACGCATTAAATCGGTCATCTTTTGACTCCTTATTTACTTTTCCAATAAGGCTTGAGTATAGCGCTTTAGCCAGCTGCTTGCTTCAATGGCATTACGAGTAAGTGTTTGATATTTAACAATATCGACTGCTAGCACTTCTGCATGCAATTTCTGAACATCAGAAAATCCCAATAAACTGGCAAGATGCTTAAGTATCATAGCATGCTCTTTTTCAGACTTTGCCATTAAAAATCCAACCGATTGAGCTAAGCCCGATTGCATAATCATCGTTGGCAATGACAGTGCTAGCGTACGATATTTAGCTTCGGGAACGTCTTGTTGATTTTTGATGCCATTCACTAAAGGATAGGCATTTTCGGCGTATTTTTTTGAGCGAACTTGCATATTACTCTCCTTTTTTGGCTTGAGGCTTTGTAATCAAAAGGCGGCACAGCCCACGTCCTACGGTATGTTTTCCACCAATTTGCAAACGGATTTCTTCAATTGGTAATAAATCCGCAAGTTCTTTGGCAGATTTTTGATTGCTAGCATCTCGTGAATCACTCACGCCCATCACGCCCCATAGCACACTATCGGCAGGTAGATTTTCTTCTGTCCACAAAGCCCCTGTTTGCACCGTGCGTGTTTCACGTTCAATGCGAATGCGTGTGCGAATTTCGGTGGCGGTATCTGCCAAAAATGAAAAAATACTGTCTGGCAAAATCACAAAACGTTTTTTAACTTCGTTTTGCCAATCTTTAAAATCGGGTGTATCTTCAGGATAAAGTTCTGCGGTGATTTTATTTGCCCATTTTTCAGCCAAATCGTCGCAACGTGATTTAATGTCTAAATCTTCTAAAGCGATTTTTTCATTTATCAATAAAACGCTGTCGTTTGCTAATAATGCTCTGTTGTCAGCGATTGTTGGAACATTTAAATCCAAAGCCAAATCGCGCTTGTACTGGCGTAAAATAAATGGGCATGTTGCATATGCGACAGTTCCTGCAAATGAACGAATGGGCAGCATCAGCAAGTTGGCATCACCAAAGGCAAGCGCGCCTGCATGGTCTGCGTCTTTATCTTTACCAAATAAGGTGTTAATATCTCTATCATTAATTTGCGTTTTTAGCTCATCGCGCATTACTCCCTTTAAGGAAGAACCTGGAATAATGGGCAAATTGGTTGCTTTTGCACGTGCAATGGGTAAGTCCACCACTCCCACACCTTGACCTGTACCAAGATGTAGGGCTGATAAGTTTTGTAGATGAAAAATACGAGTTTGCATAATACATTCCTTCAATTTAAATCAATAATCAATAAATAACTTGCAATCAGTCAAATGAATAAGGCGCAATGCTTGCCATGCCAAAACCATCATTTTGGTCGTATTCATTATCAGCCAAAGATAGATTTAGCCGCTGTAGCGTTTGTAAATCCATAGTATCGCCATCAATCAGTTCAAACCAATAAACCGAGCCTGCCGATACGGCTTTTCGCATCGCTTTTGGTTTCCACAACAAACTATCCCATCCCGATACAGCTTGCCAACGGTCAATTGCAACGGCTTTTAAACGCACTTTGATTTCGCTGTCTGGCAGTTTTCCAGTCATTGACTTTTGGTCAATCCATTCTGGTAAATAGCCCTGAGCAAACACACATGGGGTGATAAAGGTTAAACAAAAACCTTTGGCTTGATTAATCTTGTCCACCTGTTCTTGTTGAGCAGTTTCAATCACGGTTTGTTTGATTGGTAAAAATTGAGATAAACGGCGCTCACCACCAAAAGTTGCCAAGTCTTCCTTTAAGTCTTGTTCAGACACAACCACAAACCCAAGTCTTTTATCATCAAAACAACGTTTTTGAATCTCTGGTGATGGTTTGATTTGATAACCCATATCATAACTTGCTGTTTGGAATAAACGCCCTTCCCCAGATGACAAAGTATCATCATCAATAGCAACGTGCGTGCGAATATCGGTTGGTATGCTTGTAATGCCATCTTGTTTGATGTCATCATAGGATAAATCATCCCCTTGTTGCCATTTTTTTAGATGTTCAAGGGTCCAGAAATTGACACCTGATTTGGGTTTGCCCTTAATAGCCTTAACCTTTCCTTCTTTATCTACAGTTTGTACATAAAGTAGCCCATCAGGTAAATCACTACCACAATCACCCTCCATAGCTTTTGGAGCTAAACGAACCAGTTCAATATTGCCGTCTTTTTCAACATACAAACTGTTGGCAGGCTTTGGAACCAAAATGGTATGATTGCCATCATCTCCATATTTGGCCAAATAAACGCCATAACTTTTTACAGACAATATTTGCTTGTATTCATCATCTTTTAGCGCATCTTCTACACTGCTAAAACGTTTTTTGATTGCAGGCAATGTTTGTTGAGCGATGCTCAATGAACGAATCAAGCCCGCCCCTGCACTTGGTAAAGGAAAAATAACATCCGATACTGACATCTGCGAACCAAATGGTTTTCCTGAACGAAAAACAAGCGGTGCAAAGGATTGTATTAAATAGCTTTTCATTTTTTTATTCTTTCCCCAAATCTTTTTGTGTTTTTGCAGCAAACCAGCGAGCTACAATCAGTTCATTTGCTAAATTGTCCAAACCAATCTTCTTGGCACGTTCATTAAGCATATCAATTGTTTGGTCAGCAATTTTCTTTGATTGATTGGTGCGAGCTTGTTTTAACATACGCAATAATTCAGCAGACTGAATGTCCTTTTGCAGCTGCTTATCATCAATTGCAAAATCACAGGTACGCAAATAAATTTCTCTTACATCGTAAGCAATACGGCTTGGAATTTGTTTTTCAACATAATAATTCACCATAGTTTCAAAAGCATTTAACCCAGCCAAATCATCCCAATTAAAGCGCAGTTTGGTATCGTTGCCAGAACGCACAGAAAGTAAAATGCCCAAAGCGTTACGACGTTTTTCCGTGCTTTGACTCTCATCAACATGGTCGCCTTTGGCGAATTTTTCAGCTTGGCTTGCCAATTCGCGAATCACCCCAAGCGGCGTCATGATATGGCAAATTGCCAAACCCACAGATAACGTTGGTGAATTTTTTGCACCCAGTTTATTTGCAACGCCAGACAAACTGTTAGCAAAGAGTTTTTGTAAGTCGTCAGCGCATTTATAAGCCTTATCAAGTGGCACAAACCCCAATACGTCATCACCCCCTGCATAAATGCAGTGCCCACTGCTTTGTCTCATGGTATAAGCCACTTGACCTGCAAAGTTTGATAAGGCTTGAGTGATTTCTTGATGCTGAACTTGTGTTTTAGCTTTATCCAAAAGCTCACCCATACGGTCGCCATCAGCAAGTAACAGTACACCGTAACGATAAGGCTCACCATAGCTTTGAAATAATGGGGCTAACGTTTTTTTAAGAACTTTTAGGTTATCAACAATTTCTTTAGCTTCTTTATCGTCGCTATTTTGATATTCTTTTAAGGTAACCTCCAATCGCGATGGGTATAAAAGCTGTGCATCATAAGCAAAATCTTGATAAACTTTGTTGTTTCCTGTAACACCAGAAGCAACGCCTAATCGACACAGTTCATGATAAGTGTTTTTTAGTCTGTTTAACGCATCTGGTTCTTTTTGGGCAATCTCTTCTATCCATGCATGAGCAGTGATGCGAGTAAATGGTGTAAATTGTTCCGCCTTCTCCTCAAAGCCCAAACGTTTAATCACCCCAACCGTATCAAGCTGCTCAGATTTAGACAGTGATAATTTTCTTTGTAAAGAGTTTTTTTGAAGACCGCTTTCTTTTAAAACCGTTTCACGCATGCCATCTAGCGATGATTTGGGTAACATAAACAAATCTTGATAAGGCTGTTTTATGACATTGTGGTTTTTATCGGTTGTTTTTCTTGCATCGTCTAATTGAACCAATGAGGTGATAAAATCCTTTTCCGATATGGTGCGGGTAGGAGAAAAATCTCTGGTTGCTTTGCGGCTAGCCAGTGTCTGACCCGCTTTTTGTGCAGCGTCATGATACGAATTATCATCACCAAATCTTGCCCAAGCCGTCTGAATTTCCAAATAATCATCCAGCTGGCTATTCCAAATGGTTTCACGTAAATAGTGTTTGTCTTTTGGCAGGCGTGATAAAGCGTTACTAGCCTCTTTAATAAAGCGTTTTTTTACGGATTTTTTGGCATTGTCAATGATGTTTTTCAATTCATCAACACTATCAACGATCAATACAGCTTGAACTTTATTCCCAACAGAAAAATCCGAATTTTCTTCCAAATCAGCCTGATTGCTTTTGTCCACGTGAGGGAAAATTAATTGTGCTTTTGTATCGCCTAAATCATTGAGGCTTTTAGCACAAGCTTTAGCAAGCTCAGATAGTAGCCAAGAGCCACTCCATAGGTCTCGACTACGACGGGCAGAGGCAATAAATGTCTGCACAGGTCCAATCGAAAATATAACAACGTATTTTAACATGTATCCATTCCTTAATCTTATCAACCCATATAAAGCTTATTTTGAAAAATATTTTAAAAAAGCCTGTATTGGGTCGCCTCCACCATTTTTTTGAATTGGATCAATGCGATTTGCTGCATCATCTTGCCAAATAGGATAAGATTGTTTACCAACACAAACCTTCATATTTAAAATGTCATCATAAGGCAACACAAGCGCCATTGGTTGATATTGTTTTTGCTGTCCCTTTTTGTCTATCAAACGCGGTCGCAAAATTAAGGGGCTTGGCAAACGCTCGCCAAATTCTGGTTTAAGCATGATATTTAAAG
This sequence comes from Moraxella sp. I5G, assembly GCF_055193055.1. Classification (NCBI taxonomy): domain Bacteria; kingdom Pseudomonadati; phylum Pseudomonadota; class Gammaproteobacteria; order Moraxellales; family Moraxellaceae; genus Moraxella; species Moraxella sp. I5G. Next base: position 186,775 of record NZ_JBUXLH010000001.1, read on the forward strand.
CTTTTTCTTGTCGAGATTGATAATTGATGGGCAAACCAAACACCGAACGAGCAAATACATTACCTGCTGGATGTTTTGGCTCATGCCTTCTATCATAACCCAAATTTTTCTGGATACGTCTTAGCGCATCAGGTTCTGGCCAGTGGCTGCGACCAGGTCTATTAGGCGCTTGACCCGGATTGCGTCCAACTCCTGGAGCTTGGCGAAAATTAGATAGTTTGTTGATGGCAAATTGCAAAGCTTGTAATGCAGAATTGTTGCTGTTATTTTGTTTGATAGCCAAACGGCAGCCTGCTTTTTCTACGTCCTCTTTACTCAAAAGTTCACAAATTTGCGGATAATCTAGGCATTGATTGGCATAGATTGCTCCTAAGCCCTTGCGACTGCGAAAACCCAAACCGCCAAAATTTACCCACCACCGTAAGGTTTCAATAACTTGATTTTTAATTTCCTTTTGATGGGCGATTTTTTCACAAAATGCAAACTGTAAGTCAAACGTCAGTCCTTGATTTAGCAATCTATGAGGTGTTTTAGTTTCATCCGTTTCATTATATGCAGGAAATAAAACATACTTTAAACCTTTTAATGAATCATCGTCATATCTGACTAAATGATTCTCTGTGATTCTTCCTGATAAGTTATTGACTCTTAACAAAACATTGCCTGCAATCCCATCATCACCACTGCCAATTCCACCCCAAATTTCTTTTTCTTTTTGTGGAATGTTTTTTAATTTCCATTCATGTTTGGCTAGCAGTCGCCACCAAAAACGCAATTGACCACGAATTGCGCTGGCGCGAATGGGCATTTTTGTATCCACTTTTGTGGATACGGTACCGCCCCCATACATTGGTGTGATGAGTTCACAGCTTAGTGTATGCCAATGTAGCACTGCATCTTTTAAATTATCTAAATTTGGTGCTTCAAACGTTGGTTCTCTTAACATATGTTATCCTTATTGGCGAATGATAATTCTATGATTATCAAGATTGATAGAGCGACGCCCACCATTTTTTCCATCAACGGATGCAATATCAATTTGTTCACAAATTGATTCACCAAACTTTTCGGTAAATTCTTTCCTTAACTTAGCTAAACCAGAGCGCAAATATTGTTCATCAACCGTTTCTTTTTTCTCCTCATTTTTGTATTTGCTGTAAATTTCATTAAATCGTTTTTGATGTTCTTCATCAATAGTAACTCTTTCTTTCTTGTTTGGTCGCTTATCCTGTGCTGGATAATACAAAGTTTCACCTTTTAGCTTTAGCTCTGCGGCCAGTAAATACAAACTAAATTCCTTGGGACCAAGTTCACATTCCTTATCACCTATTATCACCTTTTTATCATTGACATCCAGTATAACAACGAATGGTTGTAAGCTTAAGTTAGCCATCTCAATTACTGTAGAGAAACTTTTGTTAACAACTTCACTTTTTGAGTTGATAGATTTACGCAATCTCACAAAAGGAATGTTAGCCAGCCAAACTTTAGCATCAAAAGTGTCCAATGATTCTTCTTCATATACATCATGACCTTGTTCCATCTTTTTATGTATTTTTTTAATGATATTTTGTTCTTGTCCTTTTTTAAGCGCAGGGTAATAAAATCCTTGTAACGTTTCATATCTTTCACTTACTAAAACGTGAGACAGTTGATCTTGAATACGCCCATATAAAGACAGTGCGTATCCTGCATAAAACCCCATTGTTTTACGCCCGCCTGCAATCGAAACGTGTAAGCTGACATTATCATCTTGGGTAAATTCACGAACTTTTTGGCAAATCATATCTGCCGCCAGTTCATTTTCTTCGGGGGTTTTTAAATCATCCAGCTTATTGCCTTCTTTGTCTACGATTGCATGTAAAGAGTTTTCGTCAAATTTAATTTCTGGCAGATTGTATTCTTCACACATTTTCTTAAAAATGCCATTATCGCCAAGCAAATTGTCTTTGATTTTTTTTAGCCCCGTTGTTGTGCTTAATACCTGAATTTCATTAGGCACCCATTTTTTTTGTTTTGCTGGGTCACAAGCCAATGCCCATAGCGTTTCAGTGATGATTTGTGGCGTCATACCTGTAACCAAAAATAAAATGTTGTGTTTAGACATACTGTTTACCTCGTGTGTTTAAAAATAATTAAGACAATTTTAACCGATGATTTGATAAAAAGCTTAGTTTGGTAAGCTTATGGTTTAACTTGACTGAAAAATTTGAAGTTGATACTGCCCAAGCCCAAGTGTCGTACTTTTACCCACATGCAAATATTGCCCAATCCAAAGCAGTGGCAAAAGTCGCTCTAATATCTCGCTGCTTGCGATAAGCTGTATATCACCAGACAAGCCAAATAATTGAATTTTTTGGTTTTGACGGCTTGACCTGCGGATGACTTTTTCTGGTTCGACTTCAACGCACATGGTCAGCTGTTCTATATCTGCTAAAAACTCAGAAAATAAGCCATAACTGGTTTGCCATTTTTTCCCTAAATCGTGCTGCTGATTGCATTGCTGGATGCGATTATAAAGATTGATTAATAAATTTTTTGGCACAAGCTGATTTTTATGAAAGGCAATCTTGCCTTCTTGTTGCAAACGAAACGGAGTTAAAAAATGCAGTGTAATTTTAGATAGTTTGCCAATAGATGGTGGCTTGATGATGCGTTTAATTTGCCAATCTGCCAAATTAAATGGATTGGTTTTTTTATCAAAAACTGTTTGAGTTTGATTGCTGACCTTAGTCAGTTCACCACAAGCACGTTCTTTGCCACTTCCAAGCCCTGTTCGCAGTGCTTGTTCCCAGGCCTTTAATATCAAAACATAATCTTTGATAGCCTCGCCTAATAGAACAACACCAAAACGCCAAATTTGCGTTGGTTTGATGTTTGTTTGGTGTATTTTTGGAGGTATGATGATGTAAGGATTGGATGCTTTTTGACGATTGGCGATATTGAGTAATTGAGTTTCAAAAATATATGTATAGCGACAGGCTTGATTTAACGGGCATTGACTACAGTCTGCTAAATTGGTAATACAGCATAATTCCCGCAGTGCATGACCAAAAGCTCCCCGAAGCATCGAGCCTGAGTGTTTGGGTAATTTTAGTGCATCGATTTGACGTACTGTTAAATTAAAGACGGCAATATTTGGCATGGTATCCCTACTTTTGGTTAATGTTTTATCTAGCACATTAACAATCACTTATCAATAAGTAACGTTATTCTAGCATTATTTTTAATACAAATTCTATACAAAAATGAAAAATTTTTTCTACATATTTTTTTAATACTTAATTATTTGACTTTTAATGGCTATTTAATTAAAGAATTATATTGATGGTTTTTTTATTCAAAAAGCTGAGTTTATTTGCGCTTTATGTGAGAAAAAACAGCTGGCAATACTGCAGCGCCAATAGCGCAGACGGCTTTTACTGCATTACTTACTTGTTTGCTGTGAAAAATGCCCGTAACGCACCAATGAGCAAAATGCTCGCAATTATTACGAAATAAATCATAATTGTTCTCGCCCAGTTTGCTGAACGCACGCTCAACAATTTCAGCGGGTGAAAATTTCTCATTTCCGTGATAGTTTACAACTTTAATTTTTTTCGCTTTACCTTGAAATTTTGTTAAATCTGCTATCTCAATAGGACCTGATTTAAACGTTTCACAAAACCCTGCGTAATGAATAACCTTATTATCACCAATATAAATACCATGATGTGTATAACCAAGACGAGCAACTTTAAGATGGGAACCAATTTCATAAAGATCCATAATCATCACCTTATCAATTAAATAAAAAATTTGAATACAAGCCACCATCACCAAAATTAAATTTTAGTGTCATGAGTGTTTTTTTATAGATATTTAAAAAAACATTATTTAATAAGATTTAAAAATAATGTTACTTAGAATGATTAGCACATCTGGTAATAATGCATATTGATTGTTAATTGATAAAAAATTTAATTGGAAAATTCATATTCACAGCATAAACATTTATAGTTATTTAAAATATTTTCATCAACAACTTCACCTGCCTTAGCGCCAAGACATAAGCCCGCAGCCGCTCCAGTTAGTGCTCCTAATAAACCACCTGCAATACCACCAGCAACTGCGCCAACTGGACCTGCAACCAGTCCAATTGCTGCCCCAGCCTGAGCGCCAACCGAAGCACCGCCCCAGCCTGCTGCACCTCCAGCAGTAAAACCAATGGTTGCGCCTGCTTTGCGTGCGTAGTTATTTTTTTGAACGTGGGTTGAATGACAATTTGGACACATCATAGTAAATTTCCTCATATAAAGAATATTTGTTTAGTACAATTATATCTAAAGGCATAAAGCAAAATTAAAATTGATAAACTTATTAACTAAACTGATTAACTAAATGACAATATCAAATAATTTTTTTATATTAAACCTTATTTTATCAAGCAATATTAAACTTAAGTCAACTTGATTAGCTTAATATTTTTTTAAATAAACACATAAAGCTTATTTTTAAATTATTTGTTTGTATGCAAACTAAACATGCAATAAATTATATACAAATAGTGCAAAATCTTTTAAATCTGGTAAGCTTATTTTTAAATGTTTAAAAATTAATCTAAATATAAAGATAGCTAAAGATGCAATAAATTGGGCAGATACCAAATATTGGCACTGCCCTTTTTATAAATTGAATGTTTGATGAGATGTATTTTTTTAATTGGCTTAATCTGTACCAAACTCATGGCGTTTTTTGGCAAAAAATCGATCCAGCCTATCCATGGCGTCTTCCAAATCAATCAAATTTGGCAAAAATACTACACGAAAATGGTCGGGTTTATCCCAATTAAATCCAGTCCCTTGCACCATCAGGACTTTTTCTTCAATTAGCAAATCCATCATAAATTGCATATCGTTATCAATTGGATAAATATCACGGTCAATCTTAGCAAAACAGTAAAACGCGCCTTGTGGCATCGTGCAGCTAATGCCCTTGATTGCATTTAATCGACTGACTGCCAATTGTCTTTGTTTGTATAATCTTCCAGTGGGTGCGGTGAGTGCTTGCATGGATTGATAGCCGCCCATTGCTGTTTGAATGGCATATTGGGCTGGCACATTGGCACAAAGCCTCATACTAGCAAGCATGGTCAAACCCTCAATAAAATCACCAGCATGGTCTTTTTTACCTGACAGCATTACCCAACCTGAACGATAACCTGCAATTCTATGAGATTTAGACAATCCATTAAAAGTTAAAACCAAAGTCTTATCAGTAATCGTGCACATCGGCGTATGAACAGCATCATCGTACAAAATACGGTCATAAATTTCATCAGCTAAAATGACTAAGTTGTATTTTGCTGCCAGTTCTGCAATGCCTTTTAAAGTTTCAACTGAATATAAAGCGCCCGTTGGATTGTTTGGGTTAATAATTACGATACCTTTAGCATTGGATGTAATTTTACTTTGTATATCAGTCAAATCAGGTTGCCAGCCATTGTCTTCTTGACAGCGATAATGAACCGCTTTACCACCTGCTAAATTTGCTGCTGCTGTCCATAATGGGTAATCTGGCATTGGAATTAAAACTTCATCACCATCATCGAGTAAGGCTTGTAAAGTCATGACAATCAGCTCGGATACACCGTTACCAATAAATACATCACCCACATCGGTTGCTGATAACAATCCCTTGGCTTGATAATATTGTAAAATGGCTTTTCTGGCGCTAAAAATGCCTTTAGAATCTGAGTATCCAGATGCGTCTGCAAGATTCATTGATACATCTTGTACGATTTCGTCTGGCGGTAACAGCCCAAAAGGAGCAGGATTACCGATATTTAATTTAATGATTCTTTGTCCTTCAGCTTCCATACGATTGGCGGTTTGTAAAAGCTCGCCACGAATATCGTAACAAACATTATTTAATTTGCTGGATTTTTTTAAAGGTTTGACATTGCTCATAGTAGTGTCCAAAACGGTTGCAGGCGCGACATGTAAAGTGGTTTGAATTTGATTAGGGTGGTTGCCTGTAAGTAAATAACTTTCTGTGGTATTTAAAATTTTAGCTAAAATTGGCAATTTACTGCTCACGATGCCATTTTTGCCCCCTTCCCAATTGGTAATTGCTGCTCGGCTGACCTTAGCACCTTCTTGACTTAGCTTATCAGCTAATATTTGAGCAGAAAGCCCCAAACTTTTACGCAACCTTTTAAGCCGTTGTCCTTGCATCTGAGGCGTATTTTCTAAATTGGTTAGTTCATCTGTCATTTTTATCTCATTGATGATAAAATTTTTCTCATTTTAAAGTAAAAAAATATAGAAAACAAGTTTTTTTGAAAGAAAAACTTTCTTAATTTTGTTTAAAGAATCTTTAATATATTTTTTTGATAGTTTTACTTGCTTTTATAATTTAAATGCAAATAAAAAAGCTGACGAAAGTCAGCTTTTTGAAGTGCAAGTGTAGTTTTATATTAGGACAAAAGCCAAGTAAAGGGCTCAATATCCACCCAATCTCCTGCCTGCAAATGACCAATATCTTTTTGTAAAACTAATAAGCAGTTGGCAAGGCTGAGTTGTTTGATACGGTGTGAGTCTTGGTTTAATAAAGGTTTAACATAAAAAACCCCGTCTTCACCCTGATGATAAATTGCCCGAGCAAACTCCTTACGCCCATCTTTTTTGAACAAATCATCGGTTAATTTGGCTTTTAACACTAAACGCGTTGGAAAATCATCTTCATGAACACCCGACAGCTGCCATAAAGCAGGCTTGATAAATTGTAAACAGCCAACCACACAAGACAAAGGATTACCCGGCAAGCCAAAGTATAAAATGGTTTTGTCGTTTTCATCGCCATCTTTGCCATAAAGTTCACCAAACACAAATGGCTTACCAGGCTTCATTGCAACCTTATAATGGGTAATCTTACCTAGTGTATCGATGGCTGTTGTTAAATAATCGTAATCACCCACCGACACGCCTGCACTGGAAATCAGTACATCGCATTCACGTGTTGCTTGACTTATGGCGTGACAGGTTGCTTCCAAATCATCAGGCACAATTCCATAATCTTTTATGATAACTGGCATATCATTTAATAGTGATTTCAGCGTTGGAGTGTTGGAATTATAGATACTAGCCAAACTTGTCAAAGGTTCACCTAAGTTTGTTAGTTCATCACCGGTTGCGATAATACCCACTACCAAAGGCTGATAAACGTACACGTTATCAAATCCTAGACTGGCAAGTAAACTGATGTCAGTGGGATTGATTTTTTTACCCACTTCCAACACACATTCACCAGTCGCAACTTCCTCACCTTGTTTACGAATATTGGCACCTAATTTAGGTATGGTGACCAAATGAACATCGTAAACATTGTTTTTGTCTAAGTTTTGCTTTATTTCTTGCCAGTTGGTGTGTTCTTGCATAACAACAAAATCACATTCATCAGGAACAACCGCCCCTGTAAAAATACGCACACCTTGCCCTTGTTTAAGCTCCCCTGAGTAAGGTTTGCCCGCCGATGATTCGCCGACGATGGTTGCTTTATCCAATTGCCCGCAGATTGCAAAACCATCCATCGCTGATAAATTTTGTTGTGGGATGTTCATTGGCGATTTGATATCTTGTGCCAAAATAAACCCTAAAGCATCTGTCAACTGTTTTTGGATGACAGTACGATTCATGTGCTGATGATGTTCGCTAGCAACTTGATAAATTGCCTGATAAAGCGCCTCTACTGTAATCATCTTTAACCTCGATAAACATTTTCTTGATTAACATTGATATCAATGCCTTCAATATGAGCATTTTGTTTAAGTAAAAACAGATAATCTACTAACGCATGGTGAAAACTTTGCTGCGTAAGTGTATTTTCAATCATGGCTTTGGCATTATCAAACGTCAAAGGCTTGCCATCAACTTTTTCTAATACATCTACAATGTGTATACCATAACGAGTTTCTATGGGATTAACACACAAACCTTTAGATAGTGCAAAAACTGCTTTTTCAAATTCAGGCACGGTTGCACCTTTTTGCAGCACACCCAAATCACCACCATCAGTTTTGGATGGGCAAGCAGAATGCTGCATGGCAAAGCTGATAAAATCACCATCCAGATTATCGCTTTTTTGTAATTTTTCAATTAAATCAGTTGCTTGTTTTTTTAATTCCAAACGTTCCTCACCTTCTTCTGGCGGGCAAGCCAATAAAATATGGCGAACTTTCATAACAGGTGGTGAAACAAACTGTGATGGATTGGCTTGGTAGTATTGTTGGCAAGTTTCTTGGCTGAGTTGATTGGGTTGAACATGTTTTGCCAATAAATCAGAGATGGCTTGCTCTTCATCAGTATCCCATGCTTTTTGCCCCAAATCCTTATCTTCCAATACCGCTTGTTTTAACAATTCTTTGATTACTAAGGCTTGTGCTGATAAAAATAAAGCCTCTTCTTGAGAGCTGGCAGGATGATATTGAACTTCTTCACCAATGGCTTGTTCGCTGATAACCACACCATTGACGCGAATGCTTGGTACGGTTTGGCGACTGGATGCAATCAGATGACGATGGTCAGATTTTTCTTCTGCAAGTGCCTCTTCAATTAATTTGGCATCAGATGATAAACGCTTTAAATCATCACTGGTTGGCATGACGCGAATGCCGTCATCTACAGGCATTTGGTGATGACCGCCACAGCCACAAGAACCGCTACCGCAGCCTTCTTGGGTTTGGTCTGTGGCTGGGTCAAAATCATGGGAGTGGTTATTTGGAGATTTTGGGTTAAAAGTTGTAACGCTCATAATAAACTCAAATTTGCTTATAATCGTTTATTATTAATGATATTTATCAAGAGTAAAATACTTCTTTGTGGTTATTTTAGACCAATAAAATAAAAACACATATTTAAAGTCATATGTGTTTTTATTTTCAATGATTTGAATCAATAATGCCAAAAACGATATGGTAAAGATGGCTGATTTTTATTGGATAAATCAATCAAACCGCCAGCAATCATTTTAAGTGTCGTAGGCACAAGTTCGTGTTCTAATTTTTGCACACGTTTTTGTAAACTGTCAGCAGTATCATTGTTTGACACACAAAGCAGCGCCTGGGTCAATACATCGCCAGCATCCAATTGGCAAGTAACCAAATGCACACTGCAGCCATGATAACGCTCGCCCGCCTTTAATACCCTATAATGCGTGTCCAATCCTTTATAATAAGGCAATAACGATGGATGCAGATTAATCATTGGAATGTTTTTGGTGGTGACACCATCAATAAACACAGGCGTTAAAATGCGCATAAAACCTGCCAACACAATCAAATCCAAATGAAAATCTGCTAAGATGGTCAGTGCTTTTTCTTCAAAACTGGTTCGTGTATGCCGTTTACCGTTTTCGTCTTTATCAATTACAAAAGTTTGGATATGGGCATTTTTAGCGCGTATTAGAGCGTATGCATCGCTTTTATTACTAATAACACAAGCAATCTCAATTGGCAAAGTGCCATCTTGCATTTGGTCAATTAAAACTTGTAGATTACTGCCATTGCCCGAAACCAAAACTGCGATTTTAAGTTTTTTCATTGCAATACAACGTCTAAATCAAGCCTGATAAACAACCGCATCATGTTTGCGAGTAACAATGTGTCCAATTTGCCATGCAGTTTCACCATTTTGACTTAAAAAGTCAATTGTATGTTGGGCGTGTTTTTGGGAAACGACAATCACATAACCCACGCCACAGTTAAATGTACGTACCATTTCACTTTGAGCAATGTTCCCTTTTTGTTGTAGCCAGTCAAATACTGCAGGCATCTGCCAAGATGACAAATCAATTTGAGCAGATAGATGCTGTGGTAAAACACGTGGCAGGTTTTCTGTTAAGCCGCCACCAGTGATGTGCGCCATAGCATGAATGTTGGTATTTCCTAACGATTTTTGCAATGCATTGATGGCTTTAACATAAATTTTAGTAGGTTTCATAAGTGCATCGGCTAAATTTTCACCATTGTTAAGTGTGGCGGTATGAACGTTTGTTTGACTAACTTCAATCACTTTTCGCACCAAAGAATAACCATTAGAATGTACGCCACTGGATGCCAAGGCAATCAGTACATCCCCTTCTTGTACGTTTTTTCCAGTGATGACTTCACTTTCTTCAACCACACCAACACAAAACCCCGCTAAGTCATAATCTTCATCTTGATACATGCCTGGCATTTCAGCGGTTTCCCCGCCAATGAGCGCACAATTTGCCAGCAAACAGCCATCGCCTATACCTTTAATCACAGCTTCGGCGGTATCCACATCCAATTTGCCCGTAGCGTAATAATCTAAAAAAAACAGAGGTTCGGCACCACAAACCAATAAATCATTAACACACATCGCCACCAAATCCTGACCAATGGTTTCATGACGATTTAAATCCAAAGCCAATTTTAGTTTGGTACCAACACCATCAGTTCCAGATACCAAGAGTGGTGACTGATAACCAGCTGGGATTTTACATAATGCCCCAAATCCACCAAGCCCGCCAACAACTTCTGGGCGAGTTGTCGCTTTTGCAACCGATTTAATACGAGAAACCAGCGCTTCCCCTGCATCAATATCCACGCCTGCATCTTTATAACTCAAAGAAGTATTTGAAGCATTCATAAAAATCCTATAAAAATAAGTGCATAAATTATGTTTTAAGTTGGACAAATAAAAACCAATAGCTGTCGAAGAATTTGCTTATTATAACAAAATATCATACAAATATTATGGCGTTTTTTATCACTTTGATAACTTTTCTTTTACCATAAAATCATCTACAATAGCTAAAGCCATTTAACCTAATGATTTTTAAGCCAATGTTAAAAATAGACCCTTTTTTTCGCCGTCTTGCATTTTTATTGTTTTGGGTGATTTTGCTGTATGCATTGTTTTTACTGCGTTCAGTTTTAACACCATTTATAGTGGCATTTGTGTTTGCCTATATGTTAAATCCGCTGGTTAGTTGGCTAAATCGCTTTATTGGGCGAGGTCTAGCGATTGTTTTGGTGTACGTGTTTGGCGCTTTAGTGGCTTTTGGATTGCTAGTATGGCTACTTCCCATGTTGTATCGGCAAGTTTTGCTAATTTGGGATTTTGTGCCACAAATGGTAAATTGGTATAATCAAACAGGTAGAATGTTTATAAATCGCTATGCTGGAACCAATTTGGACACACTTGATTTTAATATGTTGTCTGATATTTTTGTTTCTTATGTACAAAGCAATTATCAAGTGTCTGATGCCCAAACGTTTTTAAAAAAAGTACTGTCATCAGGTTTGGGCGCGGTCAATGCACTAGGACTGATTGTCATGGTGCCAATTTTAACTTTTTACTTTTTATATGACTGGCAAAATCGTTTAAAAACTTGGCAGCAAGCTATACCTGTGGCGTATCAAAATAAGGTTACTCAAATTGCTAAAGACTGCGATAAAGCACTGATGAGTTTTGCTAAAGGTCAAGTCTCCGTAATGGTTTTATTGGGCTTTATTTACGCCATTCAATTGCAATTGATTGGCTTAAATCTTGGATTGATTATTGGCATCAGTGCAGGCGTGGCAAGTTTTGTACCGTATTTGGGATTTGGGTTAGGTATTTTATCAGCATTGATTGTAGGTGTGGTGCAATTTGGACTAGACCCGTTACATTTAGGTTTGATTATTGGAGCGTTTTTGGTGGGTCAAGCCATGGAAGGCTATGTACTTCAGCCATTACTGCTTGGCGATAAAATCGGACTTTCAGCGTTATGGGTAATTTTTTCTGTGTTGGCTGGCGCATCTCTTTTTGGTTTTATTGGTATGTTGATTGCCTTGCCTGTGTCAGCAGTGATTAATGTATTGTTTCGCCATACTTACGATGCATACATAAGCAGTGATTATTATTTAAACAGATAATGAATTCTATATTTGAATTAAAAATAACCAAAAAATACAAATTCTACGCCACTGTCTGAATTATGGTTGCAAAATTTGTCTAAAATGTGTTATATATAAGTTGTTTTTTTGCTATTTTAAGTTTTCAATCCCAATGACCAATCCCAATCAGCGCCAAAAATTCTTTCAACCATCATTAGATAATATTGATATTAGACAGGATGCCAGTCTTGAAGATTTTGTTGGGGAGTGTTATCAACCTTTGTTAAATGCTGTGCATCAGTTATGCTCTGGACAAATGACTGAACTTTTCGTGGTTGGTAAAAAAGGTTTTGGTAAAACGCACTTGGCAATGGCGATTTATGATGAATACACCAACCAAGACTTAGACGCCATTTATATATCCTTTGCAGAATTGGTGATGGGCGAAGAAGATGAACATGCGTTGTCAGGGCTGGAGCATTTTGATTTAGTAATTTTAGATGATGTGGGTGCAATATCAGGCAATGATTATTGGCAAGAAGCTTTGTTTCATCTGATTAATCGAGTACGCAACCAGCAAAAACAGCTTTTATTTTTAGCAGATAACCCTGCAGGCGAGCTTCATATTACATTGCTGGATTTGGTAACTCGTTTATCACTTGCTCCAATGATTGATTTACCAGTGATTGAGGATTTGATTGACCGTTCCGCGTTAATTAATCATATGCTTCAGCGTAAAAATTGGCGACTTCCTGATGAAATTTTAGCTCATTTAATTACTGAAGGCCCTCAAAATTCGGGTGATATCGCCATTGTACTTGAAAATATTGCGCCATTATTGACGCATTTGTCACGAGTGCAAGTGCCTAAAAAAATTATTGAAAAAGCCAGACAAGTCATTGAAAGAGAAACTTTGCTTTTAGAGCTTAGCGACTACGTTTTTGATGACGATTTATTAGATAGTTAGTTTGGATTATTGATTGTATTTGTTTATTATAGGAATGATTATGCGTAAACTCTCTTCTTCAATGTTGTTGGCTTTTTTAGCTTGCTATGCTTTAGGAGCGTCTGCTGACGTTAAATTATCAATTGAAGACAATGTTAAAGTAATTGCCATCAATGGTCAAGAAATCAAAAACAGTCCATTTTTGCCGACCAAGCAGCAATTTACACTAGAGCCAGGGCGTCATGTAATTACTGCACGTTATGACCGACTGTTTGATTTAACTCATAACAGCCATGATTATCTAAAATCTGGCAACATAACATTATCTGTAGACTTGCAAGATAATCAAAGTTATCAGCTTATCATGCCAAATCAACCGTCGGTCTATTCTCAAGCTAAAGAATACGCTAAAGCGCCGACACTGGCACTCGCCCAAAATGGCAAAATCATTGCTCAAGAAAGCCAATCAGAAAAACAAGAAGGCATTTTGTCATCACTAAGTGGTTTATTTGGTAGAGATAAAGCGGTTCAAACCAATCAAAAAGTTGTTGCTGCTGTACAAAATCCAGCAAGCCCATCTTTAAATACTTCAGCTATTAACACTTCATCTACAACCACTTCAGTAAAAACAAATACACTTGATAGTTTTATGCAGCTTTGGTTAAATGCCAGTGAAGAAGAGCGCGAAAAAATCCGCCAATGGATTGCCAAATAGTTTAAAATCAGACAACCTAAATAAAAAACCTACTTACAGTAGGTTTTTTATTAATTATCATTAATTTTCTTCATTATCTTGTTTCTTTTTCTTTTCTTTTTTATCATCCTTATCGCCATTTGGAATCACCGCTTTGACCACACCTTTGGTGGTTTTATAGGCAACCTTAACAGGTACGGTTACGATTTTATGAACGCAGCCTTGTAAAAACAAAAAATTAGCCGCTAATACAATCAATGCAGCATTTTTTAGAGTATTTTTCATCAAATTTTCCTTATCAATCAAAGGTAGGTTAAATATCAAACTTTGCCCAAACAGGCGCATGGTCGGACGGTTTTTCTTGTGCTCTGGTGGTGTAATCAATACCAGCTGATAAACAGTTTTTTGCCAGAGCAGGTGTACATAAAATATGGTCAATTCTCAAACCACGTTTGGGATTGTCATCAAATCCTCTACTGCGATAATCAAACCAACTGTATTCTTGAGTATCTGGGTAGTGCTGACGGTAAGTATCAGTCAAATCAGTATCTAATAACGCTTGATACCATAAACGTTCTTCAGGCAAAAATGAACAAATTCCATTATCTTGCCATCGCTTAGCAACATGACTACCAATCCCAACATCGTTATCGCTGGGCGCAACATTCATATCACCCATGACCATGATTTCTCGCCCTTGTTGTTTGAGCGTGTCAATATAATTGATTAATTTAGTATAAAAATCACGTTTCATTGGATATTTGATTTGATGGTTTTGATGTTCGCCTTGTGGAAAATAACCATTGATTACATCGATTTGCCTACCATGAATATCAAAACGAGCGTGAATCAATCGTTTTTGGTCATCATCACCATCGCTTAAAAACCCTTTTTGGACGAAAATAGGTGCAGTTTTGGATAAAATAGCCACGCCATAATGGGATTTTTGCCCAAAATAAGTGACTTGATAACCTAAATTTTCAACTAACGATGATGGAAAATCTTTATCTTGAACTTTGGTTTCTTGCAGTCCAATAATATCAGCATCTAAGGTGTTTTTAATCATTTGCAGCTGATGAATTCTGGCACGTATTCCATTAATATTAAAACTTACAAAAGTTGTCATATCAGACTTCCAAAAAATTTGCTCCCTATTTTAACAAAAAAACCAAACAAATTAAGCGTAAATTTAAAAAACCTTGTACAATACTGCTATTTTACAAATTCAAACTTGCTAAAATATTTATTATGACCGCAAAATTTAGTACAACTTATAAAATATACATCAATCATACCGATGCAGGCGGGATTGTTTATCACGCTAATCATTTGATTTTCTTGGAAAACTGTCGCCGAGATTGGCTAACCTCTTTAGGGTTTGATGGTTATTTTTTTATAGATAAAGACACTGACAAAAAAATTCATTTTGTAGTCAGTGAAGCAGTCATACGCTATCATCTGCCCCTTTTGATTGATGATGTCATCATAGTAAGCATTCAAGACGTTCAGGTAAAAGCTGCAAGCTTAATTATTCATCAAAATATTTATCGCAGTCAAGATGATTTTACCAAAGCAAAAGTGGCAAGTTCGGCAGAGATTGTGCTTGCTTGTGTGTATCATACACCAACTGGCATTCGCCCTTATCGTATTTTAGACGGTTTAAAAGATAAAATCAGCTAACGATGCATTTTTATTGACGCATTCACACCCTATATTAAAGCAACTGATGACAGTTATTATTAAATGCTTTTAAAGGCACTTTAATTTAACTGTCATCTTTTGATTAAACGCACTTAAAGCACACAAATTCAAATTTAAAAGTCTACTATAAAAACTTTGTAATTAATCGCAGTGGCAGATATTTCATACCAAGACCGATTGGTAACCAAGGCCACAGCGGAACAAAGGCTTCTTGTACATTGGCTTCAATAGCTTTAATAATGACATCAGCACCTTCTTCTTCTTCTACTTCAAAAGGCAAATATTTTGCGCCAATATTTAAATCAGTACGCACATACCCAGGATAGATGGTAGAAACATGAATGGGTAATTTTTCCTTTAAGACGTCTGCACGTATGCCTTCTGCTAAATGCGCCAAACCCGCTTTGGCGGCAGCATATGTAGTTAAATGCCGCGGCAATCCACGAATGGCTGACATGCTTGAGATTACAACCAAATGCCCACTATTTTGACGGCGAAAAATCTGCATAGCTGCTTCACACTGTGCTAAAGCCGCAATAAAGTTGGTTTCAGCGGTTGCCCGATTGATGTTAAAACGACCATGCCCAATGACCCGACTGTCTCCAACACCTGCATTAACAATGATTTTATCTAATTTACTAAACTCACCAGCAAATTCTTCAAAAATTTTAAATACATCATCATAAACTGTTACATCAAGTGCTTTGGTAATCACTTTAATGCCATATTGTTTTTGTAGTTCTGCCTTTAAAGCATCCAATCGCTCCAGACGTCTGGCGCAAATTGCCAAATCATAACCTAAAAATGCAAATTTTCTTGCCATCATTGCTCCAAGACCCGAGCTTGCCCCGGTAATGAGCACCACTTTACCCGCACCAACACCGCGAATATCATTTAAGTCTTTGATTTTATTAAAACGGTTGGCAAGAACTCGTCCAAATTTATCCGCTTTGGCAAATAATTCTTCTAATTTTTTCATCAAAAATCCTTAGCTTATAAAAAATTTTGAGTTTTACTGTCTGATAGATTGGCTAAAAACCGTGTTGCCATTTGACCTGCTTTTTGAAGAGCTTTTGTGCCACTTACAGCCAGATGTTCAGTAAGACCCAATTTTTCTGCCAAGGTTGGTTCAGTATAGCTTTGTAATAAAAATACATCGTGTTTATTCATTTGCTCTAATAAATACGCATCTGATGTCATGATACCATCAACTAGGTTTAAGGTTTTGGCATCCACTCCAAACCAAAATTCGCCAGTAGCAATTTTATCGATATCAATATGTTGACGATGTTTTTGAATAAAATCTTTAAATAATTGATGAATGCGATTAATGTCTTCTTGATATTTGGCGCGGTCTTTGTCGCTATTTTCACCAAACATGGTAACCGTGCGTTTATATTCACCCGCGGTAAACATCTCAAAGCCAATATTATGTTGTTTTAAAAATTCGTGAAAATTAGGTAATTGCGATACCACGCCTACCGAACCAATCACCGCAAATTCACTAGCAAGAATTTTATTGGCGGTGCATGCCATCATATAACCGCCACTGGCAGCAATTTTATCCACACAGATTGTCAAATCAAATCCGGCATCTTTTAATCTGACTAATTGGGCTGCAGCCAGTCCATAAGCATTGACTTGTCCGCCACCACTTTCAAGACGAACCACCACTTCATCACCTTGTTTTCCAGCACTGATAATGGCGGAGATTTCTTCGCGTAAATTTGCCACAGCATCGGCTTTAATATTACCTAAAAAGTCTAATACAAATACTTTTTTACCACTATCTTGATGTTTTTTTTGTGATAATTTTTTGGATTTTAGTTTGGTAAATTTTTGTAAACAACATGGTTTATTAACAGATTGTTTAAAAACATGGTCAAAACGCTGCTGCTGTTTTTGTTGAATTTGATTTAAATGTACAAGGCGCAATTTAGCAGGTTTTTTTGGGGAATAAAAAAGCATAATCTCTTCACTTATTCAAATGGAAGTTATTGTTATCATACACAGTATGATTTATTAAGCAATATCATAATGGGGTAAATCATCAAAAATAAAAGCCCTATTCTTTTTTGTTTTCTTTGTTTTCACATTTTAGCCCAACACCGCGCAATCTGCCTTGGTTGTCAATGTCACGCACAATCAATGACCATGAGTTATTTAGACGCACTTTATCACCTTTAACTGGTTCGGTGGTAAAATGCTCACTCATAAATTCGGCAATGGTTTTGTGTTTTACTGTTTGTATTTTTTGCAAAAGCTCATCATCCACACCTGCTAACGTGGTAGTTTTTTGGGAGAATGTTAGAGCATCTAAGGCATAGGCAACGGTTGGCATTTTTTTGGTTACAAATTCACCATGCCTGGTTTTTTGGTTAGCCAGTCCATTAAATGGTAAATCGGCGATGCGTACATGGGGTGATAATAACCAATCGCCATAAAATTCACTGTTTTTTTGATATTGTGCGGTGGTGTTATTAAAGACACGGGCAACTGACATGGCATTTTCAGCGGATAAAATGTACCACACCACATCACCTACTTTAAGTACTGTATCTTGTTGAATATTAACTAGTCTTTGGTTGCGAACAAGAGCAAATACACTTAGGTTGGATTCTTTGACTTTATTGGAAATGTTTTTTGGATGCCGACCAATAGCAAAGGCACCTTCTTTAACCTCAAATTCATAAAGAGTCATATTGGCTTGGTCGCCAACCCAAATTTCCTGAGTGGCTTTGGGTTCATTGTCTGTAGGTACCCAAACTTGAAATATTCGAGACATCAGTGCAATGCTGGTTCCTTGAACAAGTAGCGATAAAATCACCACACCAAACGTTAGATTAAATGCCAAATTTGCCCCTTCAACATGATTCATAACGGGCAAAATAGCCAATGTGATGGGTACAGCGCCTCTTAAACCAACCCACGAGATAAAACCAATCTCCGTTTTTTTAAAACCAAAAGGCAATAGACTGCTTATCACTGCAAAGGGGCGAGCAACCAGCAATAAAAATAAAAATACCAACAATGAATAATGCCATACTTCAATTAATTCTGTTGGTGTTACCAAAAGCCCCAGAACAACAAACAAAAGAGCTTGGGAGAGCCAAGCAAAACTGTCCATGACCCGTAACACATGCTCAGTTGCGCGCACTTTAGTGTTGCCAATGACCACGCCTGCTAGATACACTGCTAAAAAACCACTACCACCTAAAATATTGGTTGCACCAAATACTGCAATGCCTGCTGATAAAATTAAAATGGCATACATACCTTCTTCTAAACGCACCTTTGGGAGCAGGCGTGATAATAAAAATCCCGCCAAAAGACCCAAAACCAAACCAATGCCAATTTGGCTGATTAACATAAAGATGGTACTACCAAACGTTTGATTTTCTGGACTGATATTTAAAGCAATCATTACTGTAACCAGTAGAATTGCCAAGGGGTCATTTGCTCCTGACTCAATCTCTAACGTTGCTTGTACGCGGTCATTTAATTTAACCCCACCATTACGCAACAAACTAAAAACCGCTGCCGCATCTGTTGAACCAACAATTGCAGCCATTAAAATACCCAATCGCCAATCAATGCCAAAAAGCCAAGAGATAAATACCCCTAGACATAATACCGTTGCCAAGACACCCCAGCTTGCCAGTACAATGGCGGGCTTTAAACCAACCCGAAAAGAACGCAATGATGTACGAAGTCCACCATCAAGCAAAATACATGCCAGTGCTGCCTGTCCAATAAAATTGGTAAGTGGGTAATTGGCAAATTCAATTCTTAAAATTCCATCTTCACCAGCTAACATGCCTACACCCAAAAAGAATACTAACAACGGTATGCCAAACTTTGAAGAAATTGTACTGGTCATAATGCTGGCAAAAATTAATAAAGATGCCACCAAGTAAAGCACATTGAGTGTATTCATAAATAATAAATAAACCGTTAATTTAAAATGTAAAATCAATAGGATGGAATCAGAAATTCAACCAAAGCGTAACAGCTAGATTTTAAAAAGTCAATGGCTTACAAAGGGTAATTAAAAACATAAAAAACATAAAAATTTTCGTTGAAATCTTGCGCCATGACACATTAACAGGCATAATGTGCAGTTTAACCATATTTTATTATTATCATTTTAATCATAAGGCAAAATTATGATGCGTAGTCATTATTGTGGACTTGTCAATGAGACATTAATTGACCAAACTATTACCGTGGCAGGCTGGGTTCATCGTCGTAGAGACCATGGCGGGGTTATTTTTTTAGATTTAAGAGATAGAGAAGGTTTGTTGCAGGTTGTGATTGACCCAGATACGCCTGAGGCTTTTGCAATCGCCAACGCCGCTCGTTCTGAATTTTTGCTAAAAATTACTGGTCGTGTACGCGCCAGATATGCAGGTACTGAAAACCCCAATATGACAAGTGGTAATGTAGAATTATTAGGTAAAAAAATTGAACAGCTTGCCAAATCTGAGACACCACCATTTCAGCTAAATGATGAGTTTACCAATATATCTGAAGAGCTGCGCCTAAAATACCGCTTTTTGGACATGCGTCGTCCAGAGATGCAAGAGCGCATGAAGTTTCGTGCCAAGGCAACTTCTGTCATTCGCCGTTATTTAGATGAACATGGATTTTTAGACGTTGAAACTCCTGTCTTGACCCGAGCAACCCCTGAAGGTGCTAGAGATTACTTGGTGCCATCACGAACCCATCAAGGTGAATTTTTTGCCCTACCCCAATCACCTCAGTTATTTAAACAATTATTAATGGTTGCAGGGTTTGATCGTTATTACCAAATTGCTAAATGTTTCCGCGATGAAGACCTACGTGCTGACCGTCAACCTGAATTTACCCAAGTAGATATTGAAACGTCATTTTTATCCGATGACGAGATTATGGATATTGCCGAAGGTTTGACCAAACAATTGTTTAAAACGATGTTAAACGTTGAATTTGATACCTTTCCACGCATGACATATAACGATGCAATGCGCGATTATGCATCTGACAAACCTGATTTGCGCATTCCGTTAAAATTGATTGATGTTGCAGACATCATGAAAAATGTGGAATTTAAAGTGTTTAGCACCCCTGCTCAAGACCCCAAAGGTCGCGTTGTTGCTCTACGCATTCCAAATGGCGGTGAGATGAGCCGTAAACAAATCGATGAATACACTAAATTTGTTGGTATTTATGGAGCAAAAGGTTTGGCATACATTAAAGTTAATGATGTAAGCAAAATCAATAATGGTGTAGATAAAGAATCAGGATTGCAATCGCCAATCATTAAAAATATGACGGATGATGTTTTGCTTGAGCTTATCAATCGCACCAATGCTCAAAATGGCGATATTATTTTCTTTGGCGCTGATAAAGCTAAAATCGTCAATGATGCTATGGGTGCATTACGTGTTAAAATTGGCACAGACTTAGATATGCTGATTTGTCAATGGGCGCCACTTTGGGTTGTTGATTTTCCGATGTTTGAGGAAACTGAAGATGGTAAATGGACGTCCGTACACCATCCATTTACACGCCCTAAAGACACAGTTGATGAAATGAAAAACAGTCCAGAAACTGCTCTTTCTATTGCCTATGATATGGTACTTAATGGCACTGAAATTGGTGGCGGTTCGCTACGTATCAATACTTTGGATATGCAAAAGGCGGTATTTGAAGCTTTAGGCATTTCTGAAACAGAAGCTGAAGAAAAATTTAGTTTCTTATTAAACGCTTTAAAATATGGCGCCCCTCCACATGGCGGTCTAGCATTTGGACTTGATCGATTGATTATGTTGATGGTTGGTGCAAACTCCATCCGTGAAGTGATTGCTTTTCCAAAAACTAAAACCGCTGAATGTCCATTAACCGATGCGCCTGCAGCAGTAGACAGCAAACAGCTTCGTGATTTGGGCATTCGTGTACGCGAAAAAGAAAAACCTCAATCTTAATATAAAGTTGGTTTGATGTTTTTTATTTTAAAATTTGTGCCAATGTCTGTTTTGTGGATATTGGCGCAAGTGGTTTCATTTTTTGCAATACTTACCAATGCTAGTATTTATCGGGGAATTTGTACCAATTTAATGCTGGTTCAACCTTTTAAATCAGCCGAAGAACGAAAAAAACTCGCTAAAATCATTCTTCAAAATCAGCTTGCTAGCACCTTATACAGTGCTAAAAGTTGGGTAATGTCGCCTGATTGGTCAATTGCTCAAATAAATACCATTCACCATGGTGAAATTTTACAAAAAGGTTTGGCTTGCCCTAATGGCATGTTGATTATTGTTCCCCATATTGGTACTTGGGAAATGATGAATGCTTGGGTAAGTAGATTTGGCGATTTAACCATCATGTATAAACCATCAGGCAATTCCAAATTAGATAAAATTGTTCTCCAAGGTCGCGAGAAACTAAATGCAACATTGGTACCAACCGATGGAAGCGGTGTCAAGGCTATTTTTAAAACCTTAAAAAATAAAGGTTTTAGTGTTTTATTACCAGACCATGTTCCAGATAAAAATGGTGGCGAAATTGTACCTTTTTTTGGCATTCCAACTATGACAGGCACACTTGCAACCAAACTTGCTAGTAAAACAAACTGTGCATTAGTAGGATTAACTTGTATAAAATCACCTCATCAATCAGGTTTTGAAATTTTTTGTTATGATTTAAAGGATAAAGATTTATATAATAAAAATGATATAATCGCTACCACTGCTTTAAATCATGCTATGCAAACAATGATTGAAAAGCATTTTGAGCATTATATGTGGAGTTATCGGCGCTTTAAAACCACGCCTTTTGGTGAAAATCCTTACTTATTACCATTTGATGAACTTCACACCCAAGTAAAAAATTACAAATCCAACACACCATCCGAGCCAAGTCATGACCGAAACTAACTATATTCTTTGTATGAAATGGGGAAATAAATATTCTGCTGAATATGTTAATCGCCTGTACCGTATGGTTAGTCGGCATTTGAGTTTGCCTTTTGAGATGGTGTGTCTAACTGATGATAAAACGGGAATTTATCCACAAATTAAGTGTTATCCAATCCCAGAATTCAATCTACCCGCCAATCTACCCGAACGTGGCTGGAAGAAACTGACTACTTTTAAGCCTGATTTATATGGCTTAAAAGGCACTGCATTATTTTTGGATATTGATATTGTTATTGTGGATAATATTGATTGTTTTTTTACCCACCAAACCAAACATCAAGATGGTGTTATGATTATTCGTGATTGGAAAAAACCATGGCGGATGGTGGGGAACAGTTCAGTATATCGGTTTAAGCTCGGACAAAATACATACCCTGATTTGCTGAGCTATTTTGAAAAAAATTTTGAAACAATCCGTAATGAAGTCCGTCATGAACAGGCATTTCTATCCAATTATTTACGAAAATATCATCATTTAGAATATTGGGATAGCTCTTGGTGTGTCAGTTATAAATATCACTGCCTTCAAAAAATTCCGTTTGCTTATTTTATCCCGCCCAAAAAACCCATTGGGGCAAAAATTGTGATTTTTCATGGTGAAATCAACCCACCTGATGCTATAAAAGGCGGTGGTGGAAAATGGTATCGTCATGTTTTACCAAGCGATTGGATAAGGGAGGCTTGGCAATGAATGGTACTTACCGCCTATCCGTGGTTATGATTGTTAAGAATGAAGCTAAAAATTTAGCAATATCATTACCGCCCTTAAGGGGTTTGGCTGATGAAATTATTATTTTGGACTCTGGTAGTACAGATAATAGTCGCGAAATTGCTGAGCGTTATGGAGCAAAGTGGTTTGTTAATACTGATTGGCAAGGTTTCGGAAAACAGCGTCAAATTGCTCAAAATTATGCAACAGGTGATTGGATTTTAGCACTTGATGCTGACGAAGAAATCACACCTGAGTTAAAAAGAAGCATTTTAAACGTTATTCAAACCAAACCAGAAGATATAGTTTATGGAACAAAGCGTCTTGATTTTATTTTTAATTATCAAATTGATAATGCTTATTGGGGCGTAAAATCATACTGGCGATTATACCCTAAAAAATATCAATTTAATAAATTAACTGTCCATGAGTCTTTGGATGTTAGAACAGCAACTTTAAAAATATTGAAAGGATTTTTATATCACCATACTGCGCCAGACCCGCAATTTTTATTAAAAAAACGTTTGAATTATGCTGAAATTTGGGCTAAAGAAAAATATGAACAAGGCAAAAAAACAAATTTTACAAAAATAATATTAAATCCTCTTTGGCAATTTTTTCGTCAATATTGGCTTGATGGTAGATTTTTACAGGGTCGTTATGGCTTAATTTATTCTTTAATCTTTACATATTATACTTTTAATAAATATTTGCTTTTATGGCACTATAATTTAAAAAATCATCATGATAAAAATTCTTCTCATTAATTTATCACAATCTTGTGACAGACTGCAAACGCAATTGAAGCAATTTAAAAAATTAAATTTGGAATTTGAGCGCTTAGAGGCAGTTTCAGTTCAGCAAATTTCTGAAAAATTTTATCAAAAAAGTCTAAAAACAAGTCAAAGATTGATGAAGCAAACAGAATTAGCCTGTTTGTTAAGTCATAAAAAAGCATGGCAATATGTTTTTGATCATAAAACTCCATGCGTCATTTTAGAAGACGATGCTGTGATTGCTGGTGATTTTAAGTTATTATTATCTGAGCTAGAAAATATTCATTTTAATAAAATTGATTTAATCAACTTGGAAGTCCATGGAAGAAAAAAAATAGTTAGCAAACAAAAAAACATGGATTTGTTAGAAAAAAAATATCAATTATATGAACTATTTTTGGATAAAAGTGGTGCTGCTGGTTATGTTTTATATCCATCTGGCGCCAAAAAACTGCTAGAACAACTATCAAAGCAAATATGGCTTGCTGATGCGATTATTCACAATTGTCCAAACATGCATTGTTATCAAATAGAACCTGCAGTAGTAATACAAAGTGATAGATGTTCCTGGTATGATATACCATTTTCAGATTATGCTTTTCATTCAATGATTGGGAATATAAAAAATACACAAAACATTAAGTTAAGCATATTACAAAAAATAAACTTAAAAAAGAATCGTGTTCTAGCTCAAATTTTATTAGCATTCCGCACAATATATGCTAATTATTTGGGAGAAAAAAGATATATTTCAGTCAACAAAACAGATTTTTAAATTGGAATATGAGAAACATATGCATAATTATGTAATTAGTGTAAAAAATTCTTATAAAAGAAGAGAACATATCACTCAAGAGTTTTCTAAGCATCATATTTTATTTGATTTTTTTGATGCAATTACATTAGAGACAATAGAAAGAGCCTGTAATGAACTATCTATTTCTTTGGAAAATTCTCAATTATCTGATGGAGAAAAAGCCTGTTTTCTCAGTCATTTATGTTTGTGGAAAAAATGTATTGACAAAAAATTAGATTACATTGCAGTTTTTGAAGATGATGTTTACTTAGGGAAAGATGCCAATAGTTTTTTTATGGATCATAATTGGCTGACTAATAATCAATTTGATTTTATCAAAACAGAAACTTTTTTACAAGAAAGAAAATTGGCTTTTAATTCAATAGATTTGCCAAATAATCGAAAAATTAGAGAGTTAAAGGAACCTCATTTGGGCACAGCAGGATATATTATCAGCCAAAAAGCAGCTATATCCTTATTAAATTATGTAAAATCCTTTCCGGAAGAGAAATTATTGCCAATTGACCATATGATGTTTGAGCAATATTTGTATTATAAATCCAGTTCACCTATTTATCAGATGATTCCAGCTATTGTTGCTCAAGAATTCATCTTATATCCAAACCAAAATAATATGCCTAGCAGCATAGAAGAATCTCGTTTATTGCGTAAACAAAATAAACAAAAGCGCCCATTGTTAGATAAGATAGCAGGAGAATTATCCAATCTTTTTCGAAAGACATTGGGTAAACTTCTTCGAACTAGAGTTACCTTTTATTAATGATATCTTAACTTATCATAAATGATAAAATAGGAAAAGAATCAAATGAATGATCTAGAAAATATTACTCTTTGTTTAACTATCGGAAAAAGACCACTGGAATTAGAGCAAAGTCTGAAAAGCCTTTTGTCTCATCTAGATTTTCAAGCAATTATCGCTATTAATGATTTTGGTGATCAGCAAACCGATGAAGTATTTTTAGATTGTTGTCCAAAGGGAAAACTCATTAATCTTCATAAAAATATTGGTCATCATAAAGCGGTTGATTACATGTATAATCATGTGAAAACGGATTATATTTTTCATAGCGAAGATGATTGGTTCTTTGATGATGCCCCAAATCTAAATAATGCTATTTCATTATTGCAAGAAAATAATAAAATCAGTTGTGTTGGTTTTAGAAAAATTGATGATTTTATCTATGATGAACAATCTAAACAAAAGATTGAAAAAATAGATACCAAAATCGGTGATTATGTTAAAATGAATAAATTGCATCAACAATGGCATGGTTATTCGTTTAATCCACATTTAGCTAGAAAATCTTTATGGGAGCAGTTTGCCCCTTTCTCTCAATTTAAAAAAGAACGTCATATTTCACGTTTTTTACGAAAAGAGGGGTATTATATGGCTTATTCGCAAAATGGAATCTGTTATCATATTGGACATAATAGCGTCTCTAATCCACCAAAAAATTTATGGCAAAGATTAAAGTTTTGGTGATTAATGATTGTTTTTTAAATACAACAAGTATTGTTATAAATTTAATCAGTGTCCATCATGGAGTTTGTATGATTCAAAGTTATGTCATTAGTTTAGAATCCGCAATAGAAAGACGCAAACATATTAGACAAGAATTTGGTAAACAAGGTATTGATTTTAAATTTTTTGATGCCGTTACTCCACCTCAAGTTTCTAGAATGGCTGAGGAGTTTTCGATAGATATTATGAGAGCAGATTTAACACAAGGAGAATTGGCATGCTTGTTTAGCCATGTACAATTATGGAAAAAATGTATTGATGAAGATTTGGATTATATCGCAGTTTTTGAAGATGATGTTTACTTGGGTGAAAATGCTAATTTATTCTTAACAAAAAAAGAGTGGATACCAAAAAATATTGGTATTGTTAGATTGGAAATCTTTGAGCCAATTGTTGTTATGCAGCATAATTTTATACCAACTCTAGATGATAGAAAACTAAAAAAAGCAATGGATATACAATTTGGCTCGGCAGGTTATATTATCAATAAAGATACTTGCTTTAATTTATTAAATTTTTTATCTAAATCAGCAAAATTGGTTCCTGTTGATCACTTGTTATTTGAGGTTTTTATCAAAAAAGGATTGGCAAATATTTATCAAATAACTCCTGCTTTTTGCGTGCAATCAGATAGACTATTTTTAATAAAAAACCACAGTAACAACGATTATAAAGTTTATAATAGTGATCTAGAGAAAAGTCGAAGGGAAAGATTTGAGAAAAATCGAAAGGAAAAATTTGAGAAGAAACAAAAATTAGAGAGAACGAAAAAGATAAAAAGAGAGCTAATTCGCATTGTTAATAATATATTTAATATAAAATATAGGATATATAAAATATTTCTATCTCAGAGTATTGATTTCAGATAAATTATTTAGGAAAAGAGCAATGGTTTTCATTATTTAAAAAATATGATAAATATTCAAAAATATCGTTATTACAAAAGATAAAAGATTGGTTAATATAGTGAATTTTTTATGTATGCTATTAAAGAAAAAAATATCAAAGAATTATCCATAATAATTAATGATTTTGAAAAAGAAACCAAGGAATTAGAAAAGATAAAATTCTATAAACAAAAAATAATCAAAAACTTTTACCATATTTTTATTCCTAAAGAAAAGCGATTATTAATGGAAAAAAATGCTGACGTATGTCAGCAAAAACATTTATATGGATGTTGGAAAGCATTAGCTAAACTTTATTTTAATAATGATTTACCAGAAATAACCATAAAATCAAAAAAAAATTTTCCAACTCAAAAAATTATTTGGCAGTATTGGGGGCAGGGAATAAATAACAATATTCCAGAAATTGTACAAACTTGCTTTGATTCAGTAGATAAATTTAAAAATGATTATGTAATCATCCGCTTGGATGATGAAACAGTTGCTGATTATATAGAATTTCCGGATTTTATATGGAAAAAAAGAAAGAATCATCAATTTAAACATGCGTTTTTTGCTGATTTATTACGCCTAACTTTATTGTATCTGTATGGTGGAATTTGGATTGATGCAACCGTTTTGCTAACCAATCAAATTGATGATAGAATATTAAATCAAGATTTTTTTATGTTTCAGAGAGATTTTAATTGTCAAAATAGAGATTTTTGGAGAAGTATTAATGCCAATTATTTTGAATGGAGTAACGACCACCATATTAATGTTTTAAATAGTTTTATCGTTTCGAGAAAAAGTAATAATATAACAAAAGATTGCTTACAATTACTTTTAAATTTTTGGAAAAATCAAAATAATATTACTCATTATTTTTTCTTTCAAATTATGTTTGATCTATTATTAAAAGAATATATTAAAGATGCAAATTTATTAATAATTGATGATACTTTACCACATCTATTATTTTCTAAAATAGATAAAGAATTTATAAATCAAGAGTATAATGAAATATTATTAAAATCAAATATCCATAAACTAACTTATATTAAATCGAGTATTTTATCATCATCCACATGGTATGGTGAAATAAAAAATCTAATTTATCATTAAATAAAAATACTTAATCCATTTTTAAAATATAATCATAGCTTATGTCCATTTTTACCTTCTTTGAAAATCGTTTAAATCCTTATCCAAAAATTAATCTACCTATTCCAAAAAATCAAGGACTATTTGCTTTTTTATGGGCATGTAGTCAAGGAGCCAGAGGCTGGATTTTTTTAAGAGCATTATTATCCATTGCTTTAGGCGTTTTTGGCTCATTGTTATTTGCATGGGTTGGTGATGTTGTAGATTGGTTAACCACCTACACACCAGCGACACTAATGCAAGAAAAAGGTCAAACCATTGCATTTATTTTAGGATTGTGTGTTTTATCCATCTTTGGTGAATTTATCAGCAATTTAATTCAATTTCAAGTATTGCAAGGTGTTTTACCGATGCGACTTCGTTGGTGGTTTCATAAGCACATGCTCGGGCAGTCCATGCAGTTTTATCAAGATGAGTTCTCGGGTCGAGTTTCAGCAAAGGTAATGCAAACCGCCCTTGCTGTTCGTGATACCATGATGACGATCACACAGATGGTAGCATTTGTATCGGCTTATTTAATTACTAGTGGAGCTATTCTTTTAAAATTAGACTTTTGGTTATTTTTACCATTTTTAGCGTGGCTTTTATGTACAGTTGTGATTATGAAGTTTTTTTTGCCACGTTTAAAACGCTCTGCCAGCCGCCAAGCCAATGCTCGAGCTTTGATGACTGGGCGCATCACCGATGCTTATGCCAATATTGGAGCTGTAAAACTGTTTAGTCATTCTAGCAGAGAACTTGCCTACGCTAAATCTGCCATGAATGAATTTATGGATACTGTCCATGACCAGATGCGCTGGGTGTCCATTTTGGGAACAACAACAGAATTTATGTCTTTGGTGATGATTGTTGGTAGCACTGCCATTGGTGTTTATTTATGGCTTATTGGAAAAACTACAGTTGGCGCAATTGCCGTTGCCAGTGGGATTGCCTTACGCTTAAAAGGTATGATTCAGTGGATTATGTGGGAGATGGCAGGATTATTTGAGCATATCGGCACCGTTCAAGATGGTATGAAAACCTTAACCACGCCCCATGCGATTACTGATAAAGAAAACGCTTCAGAACTGCTGATCAATCAAGGAGAAATTTGCTTTGATGATGTGGCGTTTAATTATGGTCAAGGTAATGATAAAATTCTGCTTTTTAATCACTTTAATTTAACCATCAAAGCAGGCGAGAAAATTGGTTTGGTGGGTAAAAGTGGCGCGGGAAAATCCAGTTTAGTCAATTTATTGTTAAGATTTTATGATGTCAGTGATGGAAAAATTTTGATTGATAATCAAGATATTAGCCAAGTTACCCAAAATTCACTTCGTGAAAATATTGGCATGGTAACTCAAGATACCGCCCTACTGCATCGCACGGTTCGCGAAAACATCGCTTATGGTCGCCCTGATGCCACTGACGAAGAAATTATCAATGCCGCCAAAGCTGCGCATGCATGGGAATTTATTCAAACTTTACAAGATAAAAATGGCAATACAGGTCTTGATACGGAAGTTGGAGAGCGTGGTGTAAAATTATCGGGTGGGCAACGTCAGCGTATTGCGATTGCGCGCGTGATTCTTAAAAATGCTCCTATTTTGCTGCTTGATGAAGCAACCTCGGCACTAGATAGTGAAGTAGAATATGCCATTACCCAAAGTTTAGATAATATGATGGCTGGAAAAACAGTCATCGCCATCGCTCATCGTTTATCGACAATTGCCAGCTTAGATAAACTTGTGGTCATGGATAAAGGGCAAATTATTGAAATGGGCAGCCACGAACAGCTAATTCAACAAGGCGGTGTTTATGCCAGTCTTTGGGCAAGACAAAGTGGTGGATTTTTAGGAGAAATTGAGTAACCGTTCATCAAAAAAAGATGGAATGATGTTTTTCCATCTTTTTTATTTCAACCTTATTTGAATTTTGGTTTAGTTTTTGAATTATTCTACCCAACCCTGCCCATCAATATATAAACTTTCAGCTTTGGGTGGAATATAACGACAAGGTGAGCCTGTTTGAGAATATTGCCCGCCCCATTTACGGTAGCCTTGAGTGTCTAAATGAATAGCGCCTGTGCTATATAACCCAAGTCCAAAATTATGCGCTTTACCATTGTCTATCCAAAATTGACATAATTTATTTTGCGCATTATTAAATTGCCAGCTTCCCATTTCATAATCAGGAATCCAAATGTCCATTGCCCCATTGGTCATATGTTTACTGCTTGGCGCTCCGCCTGCACATTGATTTAATTGTGGGCTTCTATATACGGAGCGAATTTGAGTTTGGGGCGGTAAAATATTTTTTTCCCGCAATTCGTTATATAAACGAATGGTTGGCACCATTTTGTCCCATAAATCCATAGGCGGAACTTGATAAGGTTCATAACCGCATTTTTGCCAAGACCGCGCGGTTGTTAAAAGCTCTCGCATGGGCGGAACTCTACCTTTGCCAAGTTGCTGAACGAGAAAATTTTCGTAATTGGTTGCACTTACCCGGTTGGATGGGTTTTGATTTAACCAGCGTTGGTAATCAGCTTCTGTTCCTACATTACGCTCAGCCCCAAAATTATGATCATGCCCATGATGATTGTCTAAATTCACATTAGCATCGCCAGACACTACGCCATAGCCCGTATCCGTACGTACAATTACACGACGATTGGTTTCAGTAGTTTGGTCAGGCTTGGCGGTTTCTTGGCTGGTTTTATTGTCGTGATTGCCAAATAATTTGGATAAAAAACCAGCATTTGCACTAACGGCAGATAAAGACAGAGCAAATAAGGAAACCTTAATGCATTTGACCACAACATCATTCGAAAAATTGTTTATCATAAAACTTACCATTAATTTTGGATTTAAATTGACACTATTAAAATTTGATAATTTGGATTAAAATTATCAAGCTAATGGTGCTAGACACTATTAATGTTATATTATAACATAATTTAACCCAGTTTTTTATTGATGGGTTGACTGTTTTAATGGTTTTGACTACATAAACATAAAAACACATCAAGCATCTAAAAAAGCAATAAACCTTTTTTATACATCTTGATTCTATCACTCAAAAGGGTGAAGTTTCAACCAAAAAGGAATATTTGATGAATCATCAATATCGGTTTTCTCGCCAAAGTTCCCATTTTGTCAGTCGTGATTTAGAACCTAACATTTGGCAACGTTTGCATATTGACCCTTGGCTTTTGTTATTATTACTCAGTATCTGTTTTATTGGTTTGACGGTGTTATATAGCGCTTCAACTCAAGATTTGGATATGGTGATTAGGCAGATGGTCAGTTACGGCATTGCTTTTGGAATTATGATGGCAATGGCTCAAGTTTCCCCCAATGTTTACCGTACTTTAACGCCTATTTTTTATGTGTTTGGATTGATATTGCTGATTTTGGTTGAAATTATTGGCGAAGTACGTATGGGAGCGCAAAGATGGATTAAAATACCAGGTTTTGGTAGTGTTCAGCCATCCGAATTTATGAAACTAGGCATGCCTATGATGTGTGCTTGGTATTTATCTAAAAAAGAGTTGCCGCCTAACATCAAAACGGTCTTAACTACTTTGGTTATCATTGTTATTCCTGTGCTTTTAATTGCTAAAGAACCTGATTTGGGCACGTCTATTTTGGTGGCGGCAAGTGGTTTATTTGTGCTTTTTTTGGCAGGATTACCTTGGTGGATGATTGGGGGAGCTATTGCGGCTTTGATTCCTTTTTTATGGGTCATGTGGACATTTTTGATGCACGATTACCAAAAAACTCGAGTCATTACTCTTTTTAATCCAGA
The DNA here is from genome assembly GCF_055193055.1 of Moraxella sp. I5G. NCBI lineage: Bacteria > Pseudomonadati > Pseudomonadota > Gammaproteobacteria > Moraxellales > Moraxellaceae > Moraxella > Moraxella sp. I5G. The sequence continues at coordinate 218,620 of NZ_JBUXLH010000001.1, forward strand.
AGCTGATGCTTTAAATAAAGGCTGGAACATCATTCAATCTCAAACAGCAATTGGTTCTGGCGGTTTAACTGGTAAGGGTTATTTGGAAGGCACTCAGTCTCATTTACATTTTTTGCCCGAAGGTCATACTGATTTTATCATTGCCGCTTTTAGTGAAGAGTTTGGTTTGGCAGGCGTGCTGCTATTGTTATTTTTTTATTGTTGTTTATTGATGCGTTCATTTTATATTGCTTTTGTCAATCCTGATGCCTATTGCCGTTTATTGGCAGGCGCTTTAACGTTATCGTTTTTTGTGTATATTTTTGTCAATATGGGCATGGTAGGCGGAATTTTACCCGTTGTTGGTGTTCCACTTCCTTTTGTCAGCTATGGCGGCACGGCCGTGATTACCTTAATGGCAGCTTTTGGTTTATTGACCTGCATTCATACACATCAATCGAATTCTAATTATTGATTTATATTATTCAGATTGCATTATTTACACATAGTGATTTATTTGTATAAAATACAATCAATAAGTACCGTTAATTATCACCTCACTGCTGTTGGGGTGTTTTTTATTGTATTTTTTATAAAAAGTGGTAACATAGAGTTATAGATAAGTTGTTGTTAGGTAATTGTTTTAATCTTAATGGATGTTTTTTAACGATTGCCAATAAAGACGGCATAATATCTGCAATGTTTATTTTATTACCAAATTTCGATTGTCATTTTTTTGTATTTACGTTTCTTTGATGATAAGGTTTAAAATAAAAATCGTATCTGCTTGTTGCAGTTGTTGTTTTTTATTTTTGAATTTGGTATAAATAGTTCGTTACTTATTCACTGTTCAAAATGAACAAATTTTGTACAGCACACAGTCATTTATGACCGCTCAAGAGTTTGTTGGTTTAGCTTTGAGTTTGTGCTTTAACTAAGAGGTAATTACCATGAAAACCAAATATGGCTCACACTTATTATTAGCAGGCGCGATGGCATTTGGAGGATTTTACACATCAGCAGCTGCTGAAACAGTTAAAGACGCTAATATTGACAAAGTACTTGATGAACTTACTCATCAGCATAACAATTCGTCAAGTCTTATAAAAAGTGCTCGCCAGCCCACTTCATTAGCACTAAACAGTACTTTGGTTAATCAACCAAAAGTTTCTAATAAAAAAGAAGAAAAAAACGTGCTGGGCAAATTAAGCTCGGTTGCTTCCAATACAGTTAGTAAATTTAAACAAAATGGTACAGCATCTTGGTATGGTCGCCAATTTCATGGGCGCAAAACTGCCAGTGGTGATACATTTGATATGAATGGCTTAACTGCCGCACATCGTACTTTGCCAATGAATTGCTATATCAAAGTTACCAATAAAGACAATGGAAAATCTGTCGTCGTAAAAGTAAACGACCGTGGTCCGTTCCATGGCAATCGCGTTGTTGATTTGTCTTACGGTGCAGCCAAAGCCATTGGCATTACCCAAAAAGGCACAGGAAATGTTATAATTGAACGTGTTGATGCACCTTAAACAAACTTTAAATTAAATCGCAAGCCTAGCTTGCGTTTTTTTGTATTCTTATTACAATTTTATAATTTTTTTTAATTAATACTAATACCAATATCAATGAAATAGTTCCGTGTTTTTAAATTTTACTGTAATATTATTACATGAGATAATTCATGAATGTTAATGACAAAATTCGTATGATGCGAGAAATCAATAATTGGACTCAAGAATATGTTGCTGATAAGCTACATATGTCTTTAACTAGTTATGCTAAATTAGAAAGAGGAGAAAGTCGATTGCACCTGGATAAACTAACGAAAATCGCTGAAGTTTTTCAGGTAAATATTGCTGATTTATTATCACTTGATAAGCAAGGCTTAATTTGGTTAATCAGCGGTGATGGCAGTGGTAATTACAGTAATTTGAATTATTATAATACGCATAATGAACGTGATTTTCAAATAGAAAAACTAACCTTACAATTACAACATAAAACTGAAATAATAGAGCAAAAAGATAAACTGATTGAGCAATTATATGCTCAAATCAGTTTATTATCCAAATGAAGTAATTAATCCTTAACAAATTTACCAATTAACGCCATGATAGCTGTTTTATCTCCTGATTTAACTGTATTAAATATATCTTTTAGTCCAATTTCTTTAAGTAATTGATAGAATTTCTTATATTGTTCTTTAACTTCTTGTTTATTATCAAAATTATAGCCGTTTTCATACATCCAATTAACAGTACTAAGCATGGCAAGCGTAACTGATACGGCTACCCCAGCGGCAACAACATCGACAACACCAGTTGGTGGCAAGAATGATTTAACAAATAAAAATGCACTTGATCCAACACTTTGACTAGCAAATAAAGGAATGGCAGCCAAAACATGATTTTTGCTGATAATTTCATTTGTGTAAATGTAATGGATAGTCATAATGGCCGTCCCTTGAGCCGCCGTAATAGGAATGGCACTGCCTGGAAGAAAAGCAAACCCAGCAACAGCAATCATACAGGTATAAATAGCTCGTTTAGCCATTGTGGATTTTTTCTCTATCAATTTTCTTACCAACAAGTCTTTGTTACATCTTTCAAGAAAATCAAGAACCTCTTTTCTTAATTCATCAACACCTCGTATATTGAGCTGAGCATCAGCATCTGACTGAGGGTCGTATCCATCAGTACAAGTTTTAAAAATTTGCTCATCGTCCTTTAGACCTAATACTTCATGCCACTGTTGACAAACGCTTTCTAAAGCTGCTTTCTTATTATCATATTCATCAATTTTATTCAGTACAACAAATACCTTTTTGCAACCTTTTTTTAATTCTTCATAATGCTGTTTTTGGGATGAATCAGCAGAACCTGATACTACCAAAATACCTACATCAAATCCATTACTGATCGCTTGTTTAGTAACTTCGCTATTATCACTATTGATATCACCTAAGCCTGGTGAGTCAATGACAGTAACATTTTTACTCAATCGAAACGCTTTAGTTGTTTTAGTAACACCTGATATTGCCCCTACAGGTGCTAATTCATCACCTTTTTTACGTTTAAAGAAGGCATTTAATAACGAACTTTTACCAGTACTAACACGACCTACAATGGCAATGTTAATTGTGTTATCAAAATTTTTTGCCGCTGCCTCAAACTGCTCTTTTAATTTATCTTCAACTTCTTTTTCATCAATAGTTTGCATTATTGTTTACTCTCAATCCAAATTTAAAAAAATTATGATGAATAATCAATCATAATTATATTAAAGAACAAAACAAGGTTAAAGGTCGATTTTAGGTTTTTGACAGTTGATTTTAGATAATTTAAACTTAAAACATTAAATAACAAAAGCACCTCAAAAAAGGTGCTTTTGAAAGCTTTATCAAATGAAATAAATCATGCTTCATTAAAACGTCTTTGAGCTTCGTCCCAGTTTACAACATTCCAAAACGCCTTAATATAATCAGGGCGTTTGTTTTGATATTTTAAATAATAGGCATGCTCCCAGACATCTAGACCAATAATAGGCGTGCCTTCACAACCTGCAACCGCCACACCCATAAGTGGACTGTCTTGGTTTGCTGTAGAAACAACTGCCAATTTATCACCTTGTTTTACAAGCCATGCCCAACCAGAACCAAAGCGAGTAGCAGCCGCTTTTTCAAATTGTTCTTGAAATGCTTCAACTGAACCAAAATCACGTACAATAGCATCTTTTAAGGTGCCGCCAAGCGTTGTACCAGTTTTTAATACAGTCCAAAATAAGCTGTGATTAGCGTGTCCACCAGCATTATTACGTAGCGCTGTGCGACTTGCTTCAGGGATTTTATCCAAGTTAGCAATCAATTCTTCAGCTGATTTATCAGCCCATTCAGGTAAATTTGCTAGCGCTGCATTGGCGTTATTAACATAAGCTTGATGATGGCGAGAGTGGTGAATTTCCATAGTTTCTTTGTCAAAATGTGGCTCTAAAGCATCATAACTATAACCAAGTTCTGGTAAAGTATAAGACATAATATATCCTTTAAATAAATGAGAATGATGAATAATTACAAGCTAGGCTTGCCAAGTTAATATAAGGCAGCTAACTTGTAATTTCAAGTTAAAAATTGATTTTTATCATCTTGATAACATCTATTGAGGTTTAAAACTGTCTTTTAAACTGACAATTTGATTAAAAACCAGATTTTCTTCTGCAAATTCTACCAAATCAGCAACAAAATAACTTTCTCTTTCGAATTGAAAACGTTCACCTTTTTGAGCATTTTGTAGACTTGGTTCAACAATTGCTTGATAAATGGTTAATGAATTTGGGTTAATATGGGCACGAATCCACGCTTCATCACTATCATCAGTTGGTGGATTTAAAATTTCATCATCTTCTAAAAGTAAGTGTTCATACATTCTTACAACTGCAGGCACGCCCAATTCTGCGGATACCCAATGAATTACACCTTTTACTTTGCGCCCTTCTGGATTGTTGCCAAGTGTTTTTTCATCGATGCTTGCAACTAATTCGTAAACGTTGCCATTATTGTCCAATTTATATTCTTCAACTTTTAAAACATAACTGTTACGCAAGCGGATTTCATTATTTTCTGGTGTAAGACGTTTATAACCTTCTGGTGGATTAATCTCAAAATCACTTTTATCAATAAAAATAGTTTTAGTAAAAGGAATTTCACGCATACCCAAATCAAGATTTGGATGTTTTGCTTGTTGAATCCATAAAACATTATTTTCTAGTCTGGCGATGGTTTTTGGGTTTTTATATTCATTAAATTTTGCAACAGCGTCATTAAAGTTGGTGATTGTGACTTTTAAAGGACGTAAAACCGCCATCGCGCGTGTTGCTGTTTGCTCTAAATGATTTCTAACGCTAAATTCCAATTGACGAAAATCAACCACCCCATCAGCTTTACTAATGCCAATACGTTCGCAAAAATCGCGCAAACCTTCGGCAGGATAGCCTCGTCTTCTCATGCCAGCAATAGTCGGCATTCTTGGGTCATCCCAACCACATACGACCCCCATTTCTACTAGGCGCTTTAATTTACGTTTACTGGTTAAAGTATGGTCAAGGTTTAGGCGACTAAATTCATATTGATGAGGAGGATTTTCAAAACCAATTTTTTCAATAACCCAATCGTAAAAGGGGCGGTGGTCTTCAAACTCCAAGGTGCAAAGAGAATGCGTAATGCCTTCAATAGCATCGGATAATGGGTGTGCATAATCGTACATAGGATAAATGCACCAAGTATCGCCCGTTTGATGGTGGATAGCATGCATTACCCGATAAATAACTGGGTCTCTCATATTCATATTAGGGTGATTCATATCAATTTTAGCACGTAAAACAGCCTCACCTTCCTTATATTTGCCGTTTTTCATATCTAAAAAATGCATTAGGTTTTCTTCAACACTGTTATTTCGCTGAGGTGATTCAATGCTTGGTTTTCCAAATCCACCTCGGTTTTCGCGAATTTCTTCAGGTGTTTGAAAATCTACGTAGGCATCGCCTTGTTTGATAAGTTGTATCGCCCAATTATATAAGTTATCAAAATAGTCAGAGGCATAACGTGCATCACCCTTCCATTTAAAACCCAACCATTCTACATCGGCTTTAATATTATCTACGTAGTCTTGTTTTTCTGCGGTTGGATTGGTGTCATCAAATCGTAAGTTACACGCACCATTAAACTCTTTAGCAATACCAAAGTTAAGACAAATAGATTTTACATGCCCGATATGTAAAAATCCGTTAGGTTCTGGAGGAAAACGAGTTAATATAGTTTCGTGTTTTTTAGTTTGTAAGTCATCGCGGATAATAGCTCGAATAAAGTCATTTTTTTTAATTTCGTTCATGTTTTCTCCAGTTGTGATTAGTGTAATTGAATTGTTTATTTTAACATAGATATGGTTTTTTTATATTTTATTTTCTATTTTGATTTTTTTCTTATTCCTGTTTTATTTTTTTATTTTTTCTTTTTTAAAATGGATTATGTTAAATAAATTAATATTAAAAATTATATGTTTTTTATTTTTTGATTTATGTTATAATTAAGAGTTATTTTTATTTATTTAAGGAGCATGTCATGGATATGCCTATTGTTCAATTTGATACCAACATGGGTACTATTACTTTAGAGTTAAATGAACAGGCTGCCCCTGTTACTGTTGCAAACTTTATTGATTATGTGGAATCTGGTCATTATGATGGCACAATATTCCATCGTGTTATTGATGGTTTTATGATTCAAGGTGGCGGTATGGACGCCAATATGAACGAAAAACGCACTGGCACGCCAATTAAAAACGAAGCAGATAACGGTTTAAAGAATGATGTTGGTACCATTGCCATGGCGCGCACGTCAGACCCCCACTCAGCGACTGCTCAATTTTTTATTAATGTTAAGAATAATGATTTTTTAAATTATTCCAGTCCGAACCCACAAGGTTGGGGATATGCTGTTTTTGGCAAAGTCATTGACGGCATGGATGTTGTAAATCAAATTAAGGGCGTGCCAACGGGTCGTTATGGCTATCACGCTGATGTTCCAACTACGCCTATTGTGATTAATTCTGCTAAAGTAATTCAAAAATAGTCTGTACTCATGCACAAAATCACACAAACTTTTGACGAATGGCTATTAAAAAAACCGCATGATATCCGTGCGGTTTTTATTTCTGACCTTCATTTGTCCTGTGATACTATTTTACTCAATCAAGCATTTATTTCTTTATTAGATAAATTAATTCATCTAGAACATCTAAAATATTTGTATATTTTAGGAGATTGGCTGGATGGCTGGATTGGCGATGATGATTATCTTAACTTAACAAACACCCAAAAACAGCTACATTGGCTAACACCAATTATTTACAAACTCTCTCAGCTTAGTCAAAAAAGCCAGATTATCATCATGCATGGTAATCGTGATTTTGCAATACGTCAGCGATTTTGCGATGTATTTAATGCCAAACTGGTCAGTCAGCCCTACTATATCCGTGATGCATTTATTGATACCATCAGGCTTGAACATGGTGATTTATTATGCACAGACGATATTTCTTATCAGCGCTACCGTAAAGTGATTCAAAATCCTTTAATCAGTTTTATTTTGTTACATCTTCCATTATCCTTTCGCCGAAAACTTGCTTGTAATATCAAAAAACAGTCTTATAACCAAAAAACCAAAAAACCCAATTCAATTACCGATGTAAACCAAAAAGCGGTTTTATCAGCACTGACTACCTGCGACATTTTGATTCATGGACATACCCATAGACCCGCCTGCCATAATTTTAAAAATAAACGGCGTTTAGTGCTTGGTGATTGGCAGCTAATCAATAAGGGAAACAATCAACAAAATGTATCAGCAGTCATCGGCGTACAGTCAATTTCTGACTTGCAACTACTAAAGTTTTACCATTCCAGCTGATTTGAGAGCGATTTAAATCCATTCTAAGAAATAAAAAAATAATAATTCTTATTTACAATAATTATAAACTATCTTATAATTTGCGCGAATTATTGCTAATTTGTGTCAAAATATATTTTTGATGCAGTTGATGTGTAACTTTCGTTTATTTATGTGGTTTGATTATGTTTAATATCAAAAATACACTTAAAACCAAAAAAGCGTTACTCGCCTTTTTAGTTCCCTCAATTATGCTTCAACAAGCTCAAGCGGATGAGCAATCTGAACCAACGGTAACTTTAGAAACCATCACCGTAAATGTGAGCGGAAAAGCCAAGGAAGAAGTTGGCGAAAAAATCGTCAATCGCAAAGAATTAAATCAACAAATGGTACAAAGCTCCTCGGACTTAGTACGTTATAATACTGAAGTTAGTGTTTCTTATGGTGGAGGAAACCGCTCTGGAAATAAAGGCTTTGCAGTGCGTGGCGTAGACGGTAACCGTGTCAATATGAACATCGATGGCGTTTCTTTGCCCGAAGCCGAAGCCAATGAGATTTTTTCACCCTATGGATACATGTATGAGGGTCGCTTTAATCCAGATATAGAAATGATGCAAAGCGTCCGAATCCATGCTGGCTCAGATAGCTTATTAAATGGTTCAGGAGCAGTTGGTGGCTCTGTTACCTACAACACCAAAGACCCAAAAAGTCTGATTCGGTCTGGCAATAAGCTGGGTGGCTATGTTAAAACTGGTTACACCAATAAAAATGAAGAATGGATGCAAGCGGTTGGCTTGGCGGGCAATTTTGATAAATGGGAGTTTTTGGTAAATTATGCCCATCGTGAAGGTCATGAAACCAAAAACCATGACATGAAAAAAGCCAACAAGGCAAAAGTTGATCCAGGCTATGTTTTTAGTGCTGAAGAAATGCCCATGTCTGGAACCACTGACACTGTCAAAAGTTTAATATACCCCAATCCTTTAAATTTTAAACGCGATAGCGCCATTGCAAAGCTCTACTACAATCTAAACAGCCAACACCGACTTGGCATTCATGGTATGTATCAAAAACAAACCAATGATATGAACGCTCAATCCATGCAATCTACTGGCATTCGCTTAACTACCAATGGTATGCGTATGGCTCATGACAAAGAAAAAATGCAAAGTTATGGGGTAAGCTACCGCTTTACACCTGAAAATATGCCATGGCTTGAAATGGTTGATGCTAACTATACTCATAATAAAGTGTTTGGGTTGGCAGATACTTGGCTTTATGACCGTAAAATTAACAACTCAACAGAACAAGTTGAATCTATTGAGTTTAGTAACAAAGAATATCGTCCAACTGAGACCAAAACTGACCAATTTACTGTGCAGCTTAAAACTTTGCCTATTTTATTAAATAAATTTGGCGACCATACGTTTGGAGTGCGTAGCAGTTATGCAAAACAAGATTATACGACTTCTGCAAGTTACTTTGGTAAGTTTGGACAATATTTGCAATATGCCTTCCCAGATGCTAAAAAACACAATTTTAATTTAACCTTGACTGATGATATTTATTTATCACAGCGTCTACAGGGCAGTCTTGGATTGCGTTATGATAGTTTTCGCTATTCGCCTTATTTCCAAGATGATGTTTTTGGCATCAGTGAAAAAGATGAAAGTATTAAGCCGTGTAAAAATTCTTATAATAATACGCTATTTTGTGAGCTTCATCGTAAGGGAGAAGGTTTATCCAAAACCAAATTTAATCATGTTACTTGGAGTGCAGCACTTAATTACGCCATCATTCCTGAAAAATTAACAGCGCGCTATAAAGTAGGTACAGGCTTTTTGGCGCCAACGGTTACTCAGATTTATAGTAACTTTCAAGGATTCGGCGCTAGACAAGTACCTAACTATCAACTAAAACCTGAAACGTCATTAAACCAAGAATTAGAATTTAACTGGAATGTTAAAGACAATCTTTTATTAACTGCTGGTGGTTATATCACCAAATACAATGATTTTATCCATACCCGTTACTGGGAAGGCGATACTAATGGTTGTACAAGAACAGGGGTAAGTTTATGTTTACAATCTGTCAATTTAGACACTGCAACAGTACACGGATTAAAACTTGGCGTAAAGGCAGATTTATCAAACGCACTGAAACTGGGTGGAAAATTAAACGTTTTTGCGGATTTTCATACATCAAAAGACAAGGCTAAAATCGTTACCGATAAAAATGAAACGTTAACCATCAATACCTTAGCGGCGGTGCCAAGAAGTTTGATTTTGGGCGGTGATTATGAATCTGCTGATGGCAAATGGCATGTTGGCACTCGTATCAACTTTTCACATCGTAAAAGAGCAAACGAGACCAAAGTGTTAGGAATTGAAGAAGTAACCACTTTTGGCCCTACACCCAATCCTAAATACAGACCAGATTGTTCATGGTATGAAAAATATTATGATATTTGCTCTGATTCTAAAACAATCGTTTCAGAATCAACAAGTTACAATGAAGTAGTCGAAACTTTCAAGCATTCTCATCTAAGTAAATCGGTTGTATTGTTTGATATTTTTGGCAGCAGAAAATTTGGTCGCGATAATAACTGGATTTTAAATGCGGGTGTGTATAATATTCTTGATGAAAAATACATTCCTTGGGAGACATTACGCCAGTTTGTAGCAAGCGAACTCAACACCAACAACATGGTCGACACCGGTCGTGGAAAATCTGGTTATGGATTTAATCGTTATACCGCACCTGGTCGTAACTACGCCGTTGCCCTTACCTATCAATTCTAATTTAGGTTTATAAACTCAAAAGCCAGCTTGTCTGGCTTTTTTATTGTATTTGAATATAAACAATCTTATGACACATTGCGGTCAGCATTTTTGTGTCATGACTGATAATAAGCATTGCAATTTTTAGTTTTTGATTGATGGTTTTTAATAAATTTATGACCTGAAGCGTGGTTTGATTATCCAGCATCGCCGTTGGTTCGTCTAATATTAATAGGCTCGGTTCAGAAAATAACGCTCGCAGCAACACAACTCTTGATTGTTCACCGCCTGATAATTGATGTGGATAACGCCAAAGTACTGTTTTTGACAAACCCAGTAAATCAAAAAATTCGTCAAGCTCTTCACGCTCAAAAGGCAAATTTTTAGCAAAAAAACTTTCAAAAATACTGTGATAAATAAGTAAGTTTGGATTTAAACTGTCAGTAATGTCTTGCATAACCCAAATAATTTTTGGACGGCATACGCTCATTTTTTGCTTTGAAAGTTTTGTTAAACAAATGTATCGTTTATCTTGTAACAAAAAAATATCGCCTTTTATCCATAAATCATCATCCAGACGGGTTATTGCTTTGGCAATGCTACTTTTACCAGCTCCTGAATTTCCAGCCAATCCCACAATTTGCTGGTGCTGTATATTTAAAGAAAAATTTTGTATAATTGGCGGTTGTCTGCCCTGCCATGGTTTTTTATACCCTAATGTTAAATTTTGGATTTGCAAAACAATATCGTTGTCATTGCGCCATGATGACGGCATTCCAAAATCTATTTGAGGTAATTGCTGTAAAATGTAATTATAATTTCCTAAAATAAATGCATTATCTTTTAACCATAAAATCTGATGGAAGTTTTGCAAATACTGCGTCTGATGACTAATAATCACAACTGTACGCCCATCATTTGCAAGTTTTTGAAATAACGTTAAAATATCTTGACTGTGTTTATCATCCAAACTGCTGGTTGGCTCATCAGCAATTATCAGGACAGGGTTAAATGCCAATGCTAAAGCGATTGCCAGTCTTTGAGCTTCGCCACCTGATAATTGATGAGGATAACGATTTAAAGGAACAAAGAGCCCTACCTGAGCAAGCAGTTGATGAATGTATTCTAAACGCTGTCTTTTTGGAACATTAATTTGTTTAAAAATAACCCAAAATGCTTTTTTGATGGTATGTAGTGGATTTAATGTTTGTTTTGGATCTTGAAAAATATACGCAATCTTTTTACCACGTATCTGTTGCCAATCTTTTGTTTGTGTGCTGTGAATGGGAAGTTTGGTTTTTTGTAGATAGATATCTCCAGTGATTTTAATCTGTTCATTTAACCCCAAAAAACTCGTCATCACCAATGTTTTTCCGCTGCCTGAACGTCCGATAACAGCCAGCATCTCGCCTGCGCAAAGTGTAAATGTTAGGTTTTCTACAATTGGTTTTTGAGTATAAATGCTTAGATTTTGAACATCAAGTAACGTTTCTACCATCTTTAACTTCCAACGCTCGCATCATGCCTTCACCAACAAAAATCAATAATGTCAAAAGAAATCCCAACACAAAAACCGAAACAATAGCCAAATGGGGAGCTTGCAGATGATTTTTTGCTTGATACAACAATTCCCCTAAACTTGCTTGACCAAAAGGCAGTCCAAAACCCAAAAAATCCAGTGTCGTTAAAGCTGTCATATTCATCGCAATCATAAAAGGCAGTTGCGCCAAAGTCAATATTAAACCCTTAGGCAAAAGATGACGAAAAATAATTTTATAAGTTGGTACGCCCAAATTTTTAGCTGTTAATACAAAACCTTTGGTTCTAGTTTTAAAAAAATACACTCGCATCACCGCCACTAAAGGCAGCCAAGAAAAGAGTAGCATAATAAAAAATAAAAGAACAGCCGATGGTTCAAACATGCTACTTAGTATCATTAAAATAAACAGCTGCGGCAGACTAATCCAAATTTCCAAAAATCGCTGCCCTAACAAATCAATCAAACCGCCAAAATAGCCCAAAACTGCCCCAAAAGCAACGCCTAAAATTGAGCCGAAAATTGTTAGCGATAAGGCGAATATCAAAGAGATTCTTAATCCATACAAAACTCGTGCCAGTACATCATAGCCATTTGCATCAACTCCAAGAATATTCTGATGATTAGGGGCTTGAGGCAGCTCATTTGCATTTAACACCAAACTATTTTCACCATAAGGCACAACTGGCATGATTGCCCAGCCATGATTGTGAATCAATTGCATTAGATAAGGGTCTTGATAATCGGCTTGAGTTTCGAAGACGCCGCCAAACGCAGTTTCAGGATAATTATAAATAATAGGTAAATAAACTTTATCTTTGTAAACAATCAAAAGTGGTTTATCATTAGCAATCAATGGCGAACATAAACTAATGATGACAATTACAAAGCACAATAATAGTGCAAAAGATGCTAGTTTTTGTTGTCTAAATCTTTGCCAAAACACGCGCAAGCCAAACATTAACGATAATCCACCTTAGGGTCTATTTGATGATACAATATATCAAAAATTAACTGAACTGCCATACCAAACAACGTAAATACATAAAGTATGCCAAACATAACTGGATAATCTTTCATCATTGCTGCTTCATAAGCCAACCTACCAATGCCATCAATACCAAAAATTACCTCCACTAAAAAATTACCCGAGAATAACACGCCCGCCACGGTCATTGGCATTTCTGCCAAAATTGGTAAAGACGCATTTTTTATTAAATGGTGATAAAATATTTGCCATTTCCCCAATCCTTGAGCAGTTGCAAGACGCGAGTAAGCTGAATGTTTTTCAGTCATTAAACTAAATTTAGTTAAATAAGCAATGCTTGCCATCCCTGATAACGAACTTGCAATGACTGGCAAGGTAAAATAATAAATGATTGTCTTTATTTGAAGAAAAAATGATAAACTTCTAAAATCATCAGGTAAAACTGCTTGCATAGGAAAAATATGCCAAAAACGAAAGCCAGCAAAAACCACTATGAGTGCTAATGCCAATACAAATGTTGGAATCGCATAAAAAAATGCCAGTATAATTGCCGTTACTTTATCAAAAAACAAACCATCAAAATAAGCTTTAAGAACTCCAAAAAAAACTCCTAAACCGTACATAACCATTAAAGAGAGTCCGCCAAATAATAGGCTAATGGGTAATTTTTGTGCAATTAATTGACTGACTGATTGACCTTTAAAAAAAGAATCGCCCAAGTCAAATCTAGCGTAATCTCTTAACATCAAAAAATAACGTTCATGCAGTGGTTTATCAAATCCAAATTGATGATTGAGTTGATTTAAAAATTCTATAGGTAAGTCATTTTTAGTAGTTATTTTTTGATGATTTTGTAAAAAATCAGTTTGTTCAGTTTTAATAGCCTCTAATTTGGTTTGCAAAGGTCTAGTTGGCGCAGTTTGTACAATTAAAAAATTAATCGTCAAGATAATTAATAAAGTTGGCAAAAAAAGCCCAAGTCGTTTTAATAAATAAATTAGCATCACGCTAAATCCATCAGATGACTATATAAAATGATAATACCCATTATGATTAGTGTTATTGCTCCAAATAACATTGCGCACTTTCCAAACTTCACCCCCAAATGGTTTTCTAAGTATAAACCCAAGGTTGCCATCACTATGGTCATATTCTTTGATATAGCCACTGGCAACGCTACCTAACCAAAACCCGATCATTGGAGCAATTGCTTCTACTATTCCAAAAAATAAACCATTTTTTGCAGCATGAATAAATTTAGGATTTTTATCCATTGAACCTTTTGCTACTGCTACAGCAAATGCATCCATAGACATCAGATGCTACTGCTACAGCAAATGCATCCATAGACATCAGAAAAGACAATGTAGATAACGTCAATAAATTCACCCTACCCCCTAAAATTATTTTTTAATTCACGAAGTGTGCTAAAAACTTCTAAAGGCGAATGATTGGCGAGTGGGTATAGTTGATTGATATTTTCAATCGTTTCTTTATCATCAGTTTGCAAAAAAACATTGATTTGTCGTTCTTTTTTTAGCGTTGTTGGTAGTGAAATTTTTCCTAGTGCTAAATCCTGCTGTGTTTTTTGTAATGTTTGTTCAATCATTTGACGGTTTTTATAACCACAAATTGACAGTGCAAATTTTAAATTACTGCATGTATACTCATGAGCTGGATAAAATAACGCATTTTCTGGCAATTGATTAAAACGTTGGATACTATTAAACAGTTCTTCAATTGAACTATTTACTCTTCCACAACCACCACTAAATAAGGTATCACCACAAAATACATGAATCTGATGATTATCTTTTAGTAAAAATGATAAATGTTGAGCTGTGTGTCCTGGTGTATGATAAATCAAAAATTTTAATTCATTGATGATAATAATTTGATTATCTGAAACAATATTTACTGTTTGATTATTCTGAAAATGGTGGTTTATATGGGTAAAAATAGGCGTATTAGGATATATTTTTTGTAGCCCTTCCACGCCTTGAATATGGTCATAATGTTGGTGAGTGATTAGTATTGCAGATAAATCTAATTGATGTTTATTTAAAAAATCAATAACGCATTTATCTTCACCAGGATCAACAACAATAGCTGAATTATCTTTTTTAATGACCCAGATGTAGTTATCTTCTAAAGCGGGTATAGCATAAATATTTATCATGTTTTTCTCTCTTTATTCTTTTTTTATCACAACTTAATTCTATTAAGGTGATGTTGTTGTTTTATTTTTTTCTTTAGCAAAAAAAGGATTATGTTAAATAAATTAATCACAAAAAATTTAATCGAGATAACTTTGCTGATAATACCAGTAATCCAGACCTAATGCCGATGCCGGCAATGGATTTGGATGCGCTAAATGGTTATCATACAAGACATTGGTTGATTTTTGACCGCCAAAAGGAATGATATACACGCCTGATAATAATAAACGGTCAAGGATTTTACTGTATAAAATAATTTCATCACGATTTTGGGCATGAATTAATTTATCTATCGTCGCATCCACGGCCAAACTTTTGATGCCAATACTGTTTTGACCACCTTCAGCATCGGCAAAATCTGAACCCCAAAGATATTTTTGTTCCATGCCGGGTGAATTACCTTGCATAAAACTATCAATAATCATATCATAATCAAAACTGCGTTTTTTGTGTGTCAGTACCGCTTTATCCAAACGGCGAATGCGAGCATTAATGCCTATTTTGATTAAATTCTTTAAAAATGGTAATAATACTGCTTGATACTTATCATCATCAATCAATATCTCAAAACTCACTAACTGATGATGTTTATCATACAATTTACTATTTTGATAATAGTATCCTGCTTGTTGCAAGATATCTCTTGCTTTTAATAAATCCGCACGATTAATGCCATCACTGGTTGTTTTAGTTTCTGGCACGCCCAAAAATACGGCTTGTTCGTCGCTGTTTAGTGGCAAATGCTGTAAAATTTGCGTCTCTTTTGGTGTTGGTTTGCCAGTTGCCATCAATGCAGAACCATAAAAAAAACTATCCAATCGCTTATATTGTCCGTGATACAGTCGATCATTGACCCAATTCCAATCAAATAGCAAACTGATTGCTTCACGCAATTTTTTATCGGCAAAAATAGGTTTTCGAATATTAAAAACCAAGCCCTCCATCGTTACTGGGTTTTGGTGCGTAATAGCTTCTTTGGTGATGCGATGATTAAATGATTGTGGATTAAAATTTGCCCAATTTTTAGGGTTATTTTCAGTATAAAAATTAAATTCACCCGCCAAAAATGCTTCTTTGGCAACAATATCATCTTGATAATAAATAAATTTAATCCTATTAAAATTAAACCGCCCACGATTCACCATGATATTTTCGCCCCAATAACTGGAATTTTTAACGTAGGTAATGCTTCTACCCACATCAACATTACCCACCCGATAGGCTCCGCTTCCCATTAAGGGCCGTAAGCTTACTTTGTCAAAATTTTTTTCCATATCTGTTTTAGAAAAGACAGGAAACAAACTTACATTAGCATACATATCTGCGCCAGCATCATCATTAAACCAAAATATAACCCGATGTTTATTAATTACCTGAATGCCATCAATACCTGCCAAAAGCCCTCGCCAACTCATACGTCCTTTTTGCAATATAGTCTCAAATGTTGCTTTAACATCATGGGCAGTTACAGGTGTGTTATCCCAAAATCGAGCATCGGGATTTAATTCGTAAATCACCCATTTTTTGCTTTCATCATAAATAACTTTTTGAGCAAGCTGAGGATATAAAACAAAGGCTTCATCCAAAGAGCCTGTCATAAGTGTGTCATATAAATAGAATGTGCCTGTTGCAGCAATACCATCATCAATAAACGGATTTAAGCTATTAAAACTGCCTTTTGCAGACATGGACAATTCACCACCTTTGGGAGCATTTGGATTGGCATAAGGCAAAAAAGATTTATCAATATATTGTGGAGCGTTTTTTACAGCGATAAAAACACTGGTAGTTACAGATGGGTCGGTTAAGTCTGGAATAGGTCTATCTTGCCAAGCTGAATTTTCTGACTTGGTTTTGGTGATTTGTTTGACTGACTGCTCATTTTCTGAGCAAGATACAGCTGTACAAAAAACAAATATCCACAAAAGCAAAAACCACGCAAATTTTTTATTCGTTTGGCGCGGTTTTAGCTTTATCATAAAAGTTCTTTTCTGCAACAATCTAATAATAGCAAAGATAGCAAATCAAATTAGGCTTGATAAATCAAGCATAAGACTTTTCAAAATCCTTCATAAAAGCAACTAAAGCCTGAACATGCTCTAATGTAACGGCGTTATAAATACTCGCACGCATACCACCAACTGCGCGATGGCCCTTTAAATTTAACAATCCTGCTTTTTTGCTTTCTTCTAAAAAGACTTTATCTAACTTATCATCTTTTAAACAAAATGGCACATTCATAATGGAGCGATATTTAGGATTGACTTTATTAACATAAAAATCACTATTATCAATAGCTTGATATAAAGTTTGTGCTTTTTGATGGTTAATTTTAGCAATTGCTTCAACGCCACCGTTTTCTAAAAGCCACTCAAACACCAACCCTGACAAATACCAAGCGTAAGTGGATGGTGTATTTAACATTGAGCCATTTGCAGCTTGATTTTTATAGGTCAAAATATTTGGACACCATGCACTGGCTTTTTCTAAGAGGTCTTTACGAATAATAACCAGCGTTAAACCTGCAGGTCCAATATTTTTTTGAGCGCCAGCATAAATCAACCCAAAATCATTAACATTGATGACATCTGACAAAATGCAAGATGAAAAATCCGCTACAATTGGAGCCTTTACATTAGGCGTATTAAAGATTTGCACGCCATGAATTGTTTCATTAGGACAATAATGAAAATAACTGGCATTTTCACTTACATTCCAAGTTTCAACATCCGGAATATCTGTTCCATTACCTTGCGCTACTAGATTGACTTTACCCAATCCCAAATCATCATAACGTTTGGCTTCTTTATAGGCTTTTTCTGACCATGTACCTGTGATTAAGTAATCTGCTTGTCCACCTGATAATAAATTTAAAGGAACTGCTGAAAATTGTAATGCCGCCCCGCCCTGTAAAAAAAGCACAGCATACTCATCACTAATATTCATCAGTTTTCGCAAATTTGCTTCGGCGCGTTCTGCCATTTCAATATAATCAGCGCTTCGGTGGCTAATTTCCATCACAGAAGCCCCTATGCCTTGCCAGTCAAGCATTTCAGCTTGGGCTTTTTGCAAAACTGCTGTTGGCATGGATGCAGGTCCTGCACAAAAATTAGCTAAACGGGTCATGATGATTCCTTTTTTACTAAACATTAAAAGCAGAATTTAGGCTGTGTATTTTAACAGATTTTTTAATTTTTTGTTATTTTATTTTAACAAAAATTGGCTAAATATGAAATAATTGATGGTAATTTAATCAGGCTAATCGCTTTGAATTATTGGTAATTAAATTCCAAAGATCCTTTTTTTGTTGTGCTGATGCTTCATCAGCACCTGACATTTTTTGCAAAGAAAAATCGCAAACAAATGTAAAATCTTTCATGGATTTAATTGCTTTTGGCAGCGGAGTTAAAAAAATTAGTGTATTATCATGAATATTACTATTATATAAGCCATCATCAACGTTTGAAGTCAATTTATCCAGCGCCATTTTAAGTCCAAATAAAAATCCATAAAAAACAACAACAGCACATTCGGATGTTTGATATTCGGATATAGGAAAAGAGTCTTGATGCTCTGCTATGGAAGTTTGTTGCCGCAGGTTTTTCTTTAACCTCTCCCAAGTACGAGATTCAGCTTTGCCTAACAAGGTTTTTTCCACCATCACAATGTAATTACCTGCTTTAAAGCCTTCCAGATTAAAACGCAGTTCATCATCTTTTAGTGATGACAAATCATTTTCAAAGTCTTCTTGAACGACTACTGTTTGTTTTGGGGTTGATGGCGTTATGTTTTGTGTATGCTTTTTACTATCTTCAAAAATCTTGTTAGGCTCTACAGCCGCCCTATCCAAATTTTTTTGAGCTAATTTTATTGGTTTAGTCAAAGTTTTAGCGGGTGAATGTTGTGGCACAACTGGATTTTTTGACCCAAGGGAATTTTTTGATAATTTACCATCAAAACGACTGGGAATCTTTCCAATATCAGTCAGGCTTGTGCCTCTTTGTACCCAAAGATGAACACCCATCAATGATAGAATATGACGATTTTGAAGTTTTTGGGTGTCGGTCATGGGCAATTAAGAGGCTGTTATTTCACACTGTTAAAGTGTAAATATAAAAAAAGGATAATACAAAGGTAAAACGGGAGATTTTAGCATTTTTTGCTATTTTTTAAAATAAATTTGTTCAAACCAAAAGCAATCTAAATTGAAAACTTGCGACTGAGCTTATCTACTTGAGTTAATATATCAGGCAATCGATAGCTGCCTTGTAAATTTTTTAACCATTGTTTGGCATTTTCCAAAGAATAATCAACTGTTGTAACATATAATGGTTTTTTACTTTGACCTCGAAAAACCTGATGGCAACTATCCATATCTTGGTAAGGATTTTTGGCAATACCAATAATGGGCTTTTTATTGGTTAAATTATCATACAAATGTTTTCCCAATCCAGATTTGCCCTGATTAAGATAAACAAATCCATCAATCACTAAAATATCCACAGGGTCGTTAATAGTTTTTAAAAGCGCAAGCAGACACGGCATTTCTCGCTTATAAAATTGACCAGATTGATATGCCAAAACTTCGTTTACCCAAATGCCATGTGTGCTTAAAATTTGTACATTTTCAACCCCTGTAAACCGCACGCCTGCCGCAAAAGCGCAATTATTAGTTTGGTGATAATATACATCCATTGCCAAATAAATCATTCTAGCTCCGTTTGATGCGAAGTGCATTCATGACCACAAATAAACTGGATAATGACATCCCAATTGCTGCAAGCCATGGTGGTACATAACCAAGAGCCGCTGGTAAAAGTATCACAGAATTATAAATAACCGCCCAACGTAAATTTTGGCGAATCAGCGTTTGAGTTTTTTTGGCAATGACGATTGCCTTATCAATTGCCAAAAGTTTACCGCCCAACAACACACTATCAGCAGATACTTGGGCTAAATCTGCCGCTCCCGCCATTGCTGTAGAAACATTTGCAGCCGCTAACACAGGCGCATCATTAATGCCATCACCCACCATTAAAACCACATATCCCTTTTCTTGCAATTGTTTGATATGCGCCACTTTGTCTTCTGGGGTTAAACCATGATAGGCAATGTCAATACCTAAGTTTTTAGCAACGTTTAAGGCTTCAAAACTTGGGTCGCCTGTGAGCATAATTGGAATGATGTCTTGGCGTTTTAAATTATCAATCATCGTCTTAGCATCTAAACGCAGCACATCATTAAAATAAAAACGAGCTACTACCTGCCAATGATTATCCATTTTTACTGACAAAAGCACGGACATGTTGGCATGATAAGTAGCTAAATTTTCCTCTAATTGACAAGGCAGACTATGAGTATCGCCCGCTAAAACAAAATCCAAATGCCCAATACGGTATACCTTTTTATCAATTTCTCCTTCAACCCCACCTGCAGTGTGATGACTACTGTTGGTAACTTTTGGTAAATGCAGCCCATGAGAGTAGGCTAAAAGCGCTTTAGCAACAGGGTGTTTAGAACCCACTTCCAAAGCTGCAGCAATCGTTAACAATGATTGCTCATCATAACCATCAGCTACAACTGATGCAAGTAAATTAACTTGTCCTTGTGTTAATGTGCCAGTTTTATCAAATGCCACATGGGTTACTTCAGACAATGTTTGAATGGTATGACCTCTGGTACTTAAAAAACCAAAAGTTGCCAAGCGATTGGTTGCCATTGTCAAAGCGATTGGGGTTGCCAAGGATAAAGCACAAGGGCAAGTTGCTACCAAAACCGCTACCGTTGCCCATAAAGCCTCAGATTTGTCAATAAACCACCACACCAAAAATACAAGGCATGACAATAAAAGCACCCGAGCTACAAACCATCGTGCCATTTTATCAGCATCTTGAGCGATTTTTGGTTTTTCACTCATCGCCCGATTCATTAAGCGATCAATTAATGCAATTTGACTGTCATCCACTTCCGCTGTAACCAACATAAAAAACGGCTGAGCATCGTTTTGACTGCCACCAATCACAACATCACCGCATTTTTTTACAATCAAATCGCTTTCGCCTGTCAAAAGGCTTTGAGAAACGGTTGCTGTTTTGGACAACAAAACCCCATCTGCAACAATTTGCATGCCTGCTTCAATATATACAACATCGCCAACTTTAACACTTTGAGCAAGAATTTTCTCATTGGTTTTAACTGAATTTTGGGAATCCTTTATAACAGCTGTAAAATCTTGGTGGGTTTGCCACCACGCATCAATTTTTTGACCATCCAGTTTTTTATCATAAAAATCTTGTAATAACTTTAAGTCATTTGTCAATTTTTGAACCAAAATTGGTTCTATCACCACCAAATCCGATGCCAAATTGGATGCTTTTAAACGAGCATTTTGTTCAATATAACGCCCTGCTAACAGAAAAAAAACAAACATTGACACTGAGTCAAAATAAGTTTCTCCTGATTGGGTGATTGTTGCCCATACACTGGCAAAAAAACTCACCAAAAGAGCGATGGAAACTGGGACATCCATATTGACTTGACGAGCTTTAACAGCTCGATATGCTGATTGAAAAAAAGGCAATCCAGCAAAAAAAATCACTGGCAACGTTACCAAAAATGCCACCATTCGTAAGAAATCGCGGTGCTGAACAAGCATGCCTGAAAATTCACCAAAATACATTCCCACTGAAAACATCATTGCCTGCATCGCCCCAAGCGCTGCAATTCCTAAGCGAATCAGCATTTTTTTATTTTGGCGGCGCATCATGGCTTCGTGTGTATCTTGTCGGTAGGGGTGTGCCTCATAGCCAATTGCATGTATTGCAGATAAAACCTGCCCAATATCACATACGGATTCTTGCCAATTTACTCGCATACGCTGCTGAGTTAGATTCACTTGACACGCCTTTACACCATTGATTGCTGAGAGCCTAGATTCTATCAGCCAAGCGCAAGCACTGCAGCGAAGCCCTACTACCGATAATTCCGCAGTACTGCCGCCATCTTCAAAATAAACAAATTGCTTTTTAATATCATCATGATTATAAACATCAAAGTTGGTTGTTAAAGGCAATTTTGCTGTAGCGCTGATTTCACGTCGGTCTAAATAATATTGTGATAATCCTGCTTCAACAATACTTTGACTGGCAAGCTGACAGCCCAAACAGCACATTGCCCGTTTTTTTCCTAAAACTTCTGTAAAAAATGGCTCTTTGGGCAAAACTTCTCCACAATGAAAACAGCTGCCTTCAGGGGGTAACACCAAAGATTGATAAACCTCATCAGCAGTATCGGGTAAGGTGGATTTTTCGGCTTTCATAGAAAATTATCTTAATAATATAAATAAATTGGCGATATTAATGAAGTCCATTATATCAAAAGCTAAATTGTTTTTTAAAATTATTGACATTGGGTGATTTTTTGGTAATAAAGACGGTGATCTTCATCATTTTTTCACTTGCAAAAACATTTTTTTTAAGCGAAAATCAATAAAGTTTTTTTATTAAATAATCAGTTATATAAAGGTTTTATCGTGAGTTCAAAACCAAACCGCTTAAATTGTACAAAAAATCAACAAGGTTTGATGTTGGTTGGATTTATTATTGTTGTGCTAATTATTACTTTAATTGTATTTTTAGCAATGTACACCTATAAACTTAATGATGAAATCATTGAAAAATTTGAAAGTCGTCGTTGGGACATTCCAGCTACAATTTATTCACGTCCTTTAGAAATTTCAGCAAACAGTAGCATCAGCCCTGAAAATCTTGAATATTGGCTAACATCATTGCATTATGAGAAGGGACATACAAATAATACGGGCAGTTATACCAAATCAGGCAATACCTATACCATTTACACTCGCGGATTTAATTATGGCGATGGTGATGTTGATGCAAAACAAATACTAAAAATCGAATATCAAGGCGATAAAATCAGCCATCTGCAAAGTACTGAAAAAAGTAGTTCTGGCATCATTCGTTTAGAACCAATTAATATCGGTGGCATTTATCCTGAAAACAATGAAGACCGTATCTTATTGACCAAAGAAACCATTCCGCAGCCACTAATTGATGCACTCATTGCTACCGAAGACCGCAATTTTTATCAACATCACGGCATTTCGATTCGTGGAACAATGCGAGCTTTGTTTTCTAATTTAAAAGGTGGCTCTACCCAAGGCGGCTCAACCATCACGCAGCAGCTGATTAAAAACTTTTATTTAAGTTCTGAACGCACATTTAAACGCAAGATTAATGAAGCAATTATGGCGCTGCTTTTGGAGCGTCATTATACTAAAGATGATATCTTATTAGCCTATCTAAACGAAATCAATCTAGGGCAAAATGGCAATCGCAGCATTAATGGTTTTGGAGTAGCGTCGGAATTTTATTTTAACAAACCCTTATCTGAATTACGTCTTGACCAATATGCGCTTTTGGTTGGGCTTGCTAAAGGACCTAGTTACTACAACCCAAAAAAACATGCTGAACGAGCGCTGGCACGACGAAATACGGTTTTGGAAAACATGCTTAATCAAAATAAAATCAGTCAGGAAGATTTTTTAGCTGCCAAAGATTTGCCCCTAAAGATTGCTCAAAATCCATCGATTGCCAAATCGGCTTTTCCTGATTTTTTTGACGTCGTACACAGAGAATTAAAGAAATATTACAAAGAATCAGATTTACGTAGAGCGGGTTTAAAAATCATCTCAACACTTGACCCAATTGCACAACATTCAGCCAGTCAAGCAATTAAAAACAAATTAACCACACTCAAAAAATCCAACCAACATACTGCTTTATTAGAAAGTGCTTTGGTGAGTGCGGATGTAAAAACAGGTGAACTGGTTGCCATTATTGGCGGAAGTAATGAATTTACAGGATTTAACCGGGCAATTGACGCAAAACGTCAGGTTGGCTCACTATTAAAACCTGTAATTTATTTAACTGCCTTACAGTCTGGCACTTATAATCTAGCAAGCTCTGTCAAAGATGGAGCCATTTCTTATCAAGCTGGCAAAAGTGAATGGACGCCCAAAAACTATAATGGCAGAAGTCATGGGGATGTGCCTTTGATGACTGCTTTGGCAAATTCTTACAACCAAGCAGCGGTCAATGTTGGCATGGAATTTGGTTTAAATACTTTCCAAAAACAAATGCACCAGCTGGGCATTACGGGCAATTTATCAAGTTACCCTTCAGTATTGTTAGGCGCAGTAGATTTATCGCCTATGCAAATGCTTGGTGTTTATCAAATTTTTGCATCAGGTGGTTATCACACCCCCATTCACAGCATTCGCACAGTCATCAGTGAAAAAGGTGATGTTTTGCAACGCAATCAAAATAGTATTCAAACTACCCCAAGAATTCCTCCAGAAGCCATGTATTTGGCAAACTTTGCCACTGCTAAAGTTATTACAGAGGGCACAGCAAAAGACGCTTTGGCGCTTGGAGATAATTTAAATCTTGTTGGCAAAACAGGCACAACTAATGATGCACGTGATGCATGGTTTGCAGGCTTTAGCGGCAACTATGTTAGCGTGGTTTGGGTTGGTCGTGATGATAATAAACCGTTTGGCTTAACAGGCGGTAAAGGCGCTTTACCAATTTGGATTGATTACATGAGACGCTTAAGCCTCACTCCTGTTCACTTCGACACACCTGATAAGATTACTGAAGTTTGGCTGGAAAATGGAACGGGTAAACTCACCCAAGAATTTTGTCCAAATGCCATCAAAGTCCCCGTCATCACTGAGTTTATGCCCAAAGAACGTAGCGATTGCTATGCAGGTGACAATACTGGATCTACACCACGCAAACCAAAATTTGATGACGTTGGTACAGATGATAAAGCACAAACGCCGAGCGATTTTGTGGTTGATGATAGCGAAGAAGATTTTGTTTTTGAAAACGACATGCCCACTGATACTAATGCTAGCGAAAACAGCTCGCCTGCCGATGCTGTAGAATTTTGATTAATGCTTTTGAAAAGTAAACACCCAATGATGGGTGTTTTTTTATTATGTTATATTATTTTGATTCTTATTAAAACTTTACAGTTTATAACACAAAATAAAATAAGCATATAAAAAATAATGATAATAATTTTTATTTACATCAGATTATTGTTTTAGTATAATCCAACAATATTTTATTTTTTGTTATAGTTTTATAATTAAAAAGTAACAATATAACAACCTGTTTGTCAAACACACGGAGCAAGTATGCAAAAACTCACCCCTTTAACCGCTGCAGTCATCAGTATCTTGGCTGTACAACATAGCTATGCCAATGAAACAGACAATCCGCACGTTGAATTAGGAACCATGGTTGTCAATATTGATAGACAAGGCACAAAAACCAAAACCAATGTGGTTACCTCTAAAGCCAAGGATGAAAGTACAGCAACGGATTTGCGCGGATTACTAAGAGAAGAGCCCGCGATTGATTTTGCAGGGGGTAATGGCACATCTCAATATATTACGATTCGTGGTATGGGACAAAACTCTATTGATGTCAAAGTGGATAATGCTTATAGCGATGCACAAATTTTATACCATCAAGGTAGATTTATGCTTGATCCGTCTTTGGTTAAAATTGTCAGTGTTCAAAAAGGTGCAGGCAGTGCGTCAGCTGGCATTGGTGCAACCAATGGTGCAATCGTCGCTAAAACAGTAGATGCTAATGATTTGCTAAGAAATAGTGATAAAGATTATGGTTTTAAAGTAAATGCAGGATATGCCAGTAATGATGAACACTCTTATGGCGTATCAGCATTTGGACGTACTAGTAATTTTGACATATTAATTGCTGGTAATCATGTTGAACAAAATAACTACAAAGCTGGAAAAGGCTATGTTAGCCCTGTTGATGGCGGCAAAAGAGTACATCATAGCGCTTTAGATAAAACCAGTTATTTAGCCAAAATCGGTACAAACATTGGCGATCACCGTTTTATACTAAGCCATTATAAAGATGAAAACAAAGGCACTCGTAATATTCGTGAAGAATTTGATTGGCTTGATGGTCAAGACCCACAATACAGAAAACTTTCTATGCAAAATACCAATCTTGAATGGGCTGGTAAAAATATGGGCTTTATCAATGAGGCCACTGCCAATATTTATCTTTTAAAAAATATTCGCAAATCTGACGAAGATAAAAATACTGGATACGCTGGTAACTTCCCTGGAAAAAACAAAACCACCATTGAAACCAAAGGGGCAAATATTAACTTTGATAGTTATATTAATGATGCTACCTTATTAAAATATGGAGTAAATTACCGCCATCAAGAAATAGAACCTAACAGACATTTAAAATCAACTGATACGATTATGGTAAACAACAGTCCAGTTGCTTTAGGTGCAGATGTTATTAATCAAGAAAAAACAGATATTGGTGTTTATACTGAAGCCATTGCTGATATTGGTCCTGTAACAGCGACACTTGGGGTACGTTATGACCACTTTAATTTTAAAGCAATGGATGGCAAAAAGGTTTCTAATGGAGATCTTAATCCTAGTATTGGTCTGATTTGGCAAGCCATACCAGGTTTAAGTTTTACCGCCAACCATAACTATGCCACTAGAAGCCCAAGATTATATGATGCTCTAACCGCGCATGGCGGACGTGGTATTGTCTCTATTGCTGATAATATAAAAGCTGAAAAAGCCCAAAACACTGAAGTTGGTTTTAACTACAATCATACTTTTATCAATGGTGCTAGAATAGGGCTAAATGGCAGTTATTTTTGGCAAACCATTGATAATCTGTTAAATAGTGCTACGGTAACACGTCATAATGTTGCTAGATACTCAGAAATCAGAAGTGCTGGATGGGCTAAAAATCATGGTTTTGAAGTCAATGCCAGCTATCAATTAAAGGGCTTGACTGCTAGAATTGGTGTCGCTGACAGTAATCCAAAATTTTATAGCGATCTAGACAGTTCTGGTAGAACTATTGCTCGTTTTTCCAACCGAGAATATGCCATGCCAATTGGCAAAACATGGACAGCAGGCTTATCTTATCGCTTTGATAATCCAAACCTAGAACTGGGTGCACGCCACCGCCTAGTAGAAGATGTAACTGGACAAAGTGCTTGGCAAACACAAGTAAGCACAGGCAGACCGCAAGTGCTTAACGATCTTTCTTTGAAACGAGATGGTTATAATGTTACTGATATTTATGCCAATTGGAAGCCTTTTAACAATGATAAAGTAAACATCAACTTTGCTGTTAATAATGTGGGTGATAAGTTGTATCGTTCACATTCTGGAAGCATCGTCCATCTATATGAAACAGGTCGCGATTTTCGCATTGGTGTAAACTTTACCTACTAACCCAAGCCTCAAACCAAAAAGCCAAGAATTATCTTGGCTTTTTTTAAGTTTTTTTAATTATTTTATAATTAAATGTATTAAAATTTTACCGTTTGCACGCCATCTGAGGTGGCTTTTAGCATGATATTGGCTCGATTATGGGCAAAAATACCGTTGCAGACCACGCCAACGATATTATTTAATTTTTGTTCAAATTCATCAGGATTGGTAATATCCAAATCATAAGTATCCAAAATCACATTGCCATAATCAGTAACAAAACCTGTACGATACACAGGCTCACCACCTAAATTAACAAGTTGTCTTGCTACATATGAGCGTGCCTGAGGAAGTACTTCAATTGCCACAGGAAATTTACCCAATGTTTCAACGGTTTTTGAGTCATCAACCATACAAATAAAAGTTTTGGACGCTGCCGCAACAATTTTTTCACGGGTCAAAGCACCGCCCCCACCCTTTATCATATTGCCTTGCGCATCAATCTCATCAGCGCCATCAATATACAAATCCAGCTCACCCACACTGTTTAAATCAAAGATTTCAATACCCAATTGACGCAATTTATGTTCTGTAACTTGAGAACTTGCAACAGCTCCTTTTAGTCGAACTTGGGGCAATAATTCAATTAGGCAATTTACTGTGCTGCCTGTGCCTACTCCTAAAATCATATCATTAGATATATAAGATAAAGCCGTTTTAGCAGCAGCTTGTTTTTGAGCAAGTTTTGGATCAATCATTGACATACAGACTCTTTGATTTAAGCTAAAGTTAGCTTATTTTACGCCAAGCAGGTCAAAAAGAAAATAAATTTTGTTTGATAGTTTTGGAAATTTTAAACAAAAAAATGACTTCATCAGCACATCTCCGGCACACTTTGGGATTACTACCGTTGCTACCTTCCGGTCCTGGCGGGGTTCATAATTCAAAGTTGCGAAGCTACCGATGAAGCCGATAAGTATTATATAAAATATAAAATAAATTGCAAGGATTTTTTTCTAAAATCACCATAATAATGACAAATGGTATCTTATCTAAGATAAAGTAACCAAGCGTGCGTAATTATCCACCCAAGCCAGCCTCTCCAATGTACCAACATCCACCCAAGTTTCACGCATTAACCGCCCTGTCACTTTGTTGTGAGCAATGGCGTTTTTTAGTTTTGGGGCAAGAGGTGCAATTTCGCCGTTTTGTACATCAGCAACAATATCTGGCGACAGTAAACTAATGCCTGCAAAAGTATGGCAGTTATCACAACTAGACTGTTCATCTTTTAGCGCAATCCTGTTGTTGTCAGATAAAACAAAATCACCATTTGGGTTGTGATGAGGGTTTTTAGTTAGTATAAGGTGCGCCAAATCGTCTTGTAAATCATAATTTATTAATGAATTAAAATCAAACTCTGTCCAAACATCGCCATTAATTAGCAAAAATGGTGAGTCGTCCAACAGTTTATTTGCCAACGCATAACGAATACCGCCTGCCGTCTCTAAAGGCTCAGAAAAACTACTTTCATCAGAAATTTTAATATTGACACCAAAATCAGCTTTTAACAGTGCTTGTTTGATTTTCTCCCCCAAGTAACCAACATTGATAACAATATCACGAATCCCTGCCAAGTGTAGTCTTTGAATATGCCAAAAAATCAATGGCTTATCAGCAACTGGTACTAATGGTTTTGGTGTGGTTAATGTCAAAGGACGCATGCGAGTGCCTTTGCCTGCGGCAAGTATCATGGCTTGCTTAATCATCATTATCTCATTATTTAATTATTAGCATTATATGTATCGCTGTTTTTATTAAAAAATATTTATTTTATTTAAAATACAACTGATATGCTGGTATAACCTTTTTATTTAGTAAATCTAAAAAATTTCCATAAATTTCATGGTTGCTATATTTATTAAGCCATATTAGCTCTTGTAATAAATCGTTCATCACTTTTGGAATATTAGCCAAATATCTATTTTTACCATCTCGCTGATATAAACGGATAAAAATACCCAAAACCTTTAAATGACGCTGAATGCCCATAACATTGGTTTGTTCAGTAAATTTCTCAATACCAATGTTTAATGATTTTAAATGATAGAATTCTTGAATTTTTTGATTCACCCAATCTTCATTTTCATCAATGTATGCATCACGAACCAAACTCACCAAATCATAAGTATAAGCACCAATGACCGCATCTTGAAAATCAATAATGCCTAGACTATTATTTTGTGTACTATTTTTTATTGAGTTATCTTGCATTAAATTGCGACTATGGTAATCTCGATGCACTATAACTTTTGGTTGATTTTGAATATTGTCAATTAATTGATTTTTTATATTTTTCCATAAATTCAATTCATGTTCATTAAATTGAATTTTAATATATGGTAAAAACCAATCAATAAATAAATCCATTTCTTGATTAAGTTTTTGCTCATCATACAATGGTAAATCCACATCGATACCAATATTTTGCAAATCAATTAATGATTTTAAAGCATTGGTATAATAGTTATCTTTATTTTTTTTGTCATCAGTGATTAGATGGGCAAATTCTACTGTTCCAAAATCTTGCAATAACAAAAATCCTTGCTCTATATCTTTGGCAAAAATCTTAGGAACATTAATTGCCGATTTCATAATTTCATCAACATGCACAAACTCTATCACACTTTCTTTTTCGGGCGGTGCATCCATCAATAAATGTGTTGTATTATCCGCCAAATGAATACGATGATAACGGCGAAAACTGGCATCCCCGGGTAAACTTTCCACCCAAAAAGATTGATTGATGTGTTGATGTAAAAAATCCATCATTTGAGCAAGACGTGGCATAATTTTCTCAAGATAAAATTTATTGAATTGGCAATTATACCATTGATGATTAAAGTTTTAAACAACCTGCAAAATTTGATAAAAATTATCAAAAATGGTGTAAAATGGTAAAATTTAGGTTAATAACAAGGGCAAGATTGTGATAATCCAAAATTTTTCTCATGCAGGACAAACATTTTTAACCACATGTTTATCCAAGAGCGTGCATTTGGCTTTATTTGGCATTGGAGTATTGCCAATCTTTGCTACTGCAAATGCTTTAGATTCCAGCAAAAGTCTAAATAAACTTGCCGAATATTACCAAAGCAAACCCAGTGTTGATGCTCGCTGTCATGGGGTTTGGATACAACCACAACCTGTCAGTCTTACCAATCATGCCAGTGAATCAATAGAGCAAAATACTGCCGAAAAAACCAGTACTTTAGATGTGATTTATGCTCAAGCTGATTATGGTTATTGGGATAATCAAGACTATGCTGAATTATCAGGCGATGTTATTGTTGAACAAAATGGACAGCAAGTGCGTGCTGACAAAATCAGCTTTATTCCCAGTAGCAATCAAGCGTTTGCTGAAGGTCAGGTGTTATTTAGTGATAATTCACTAAAACCTTCATCAAAACAATCACACAATGGCGCAAAACCAAACAGTAGCACCAAATTGAGTAATATTGGCATTATTGGGGTTGCTGAAAAATTAGAATACACCACTGATGGTACACATGCTGCCGCTCAAGATGTTGCCTTTGCCAGTACAGGCATTGGAGCACATGGTTATGCCAAAGCTTTAAAAAAGGTTAGTAATCATCAATATCAAATGCAAGGAGTCATGTTTAGCACTTGCCCTCCAAATGAAAGAAAATGGCATCTTGATGCTGATAATATTGATATCAATAACGACACAGGTCGCGCGATTGCTAAAAATAGCACGTTAAAAATTGGCAACACTCCTATTTTTTATTTGCCTTATTTTAATTTTCCAATTGATAACAGACGTGCCAGTGGCTTTTTGCTTCCTAGCGCAGGCTTTGGCTCAAACAGTTTAGAAGTCAGCACACCCTATTATTTTAACCTACACCCACAATACGATTTAACTGTTACACCAACTGTTTTTAGCACGAAAAACCCAATGATAACAGGTGAGTTTCGCTATTTAACCACAAACTTTGGGCAGGGTAATTTGGTCGCATCTTTTTTACCCAATGATAGAAAATACAATGGCAATAATCGTCAAAGTTTATTTTTTAATCATCAATGGCAAGCTCAAAACATACCACACTTATCTGCTTATGCTCAATATCGCTATGTTTCAGATAGTGATTATTTAAATGATTTTGACACACTAGGCATTTCCAATAATCCTTTGAATTTATCCAGACGCATTGGAGCCAGTTATTATAATGATTTTGTGAATGTTGATTTGCGTGCTGAAACCTTCCAAACACTCAAAGGTACTGATAACAATGGGGTTCCACTTACCGATAAAGACAAACCTTACTCTCGCCTGCCACAACTTGCCATGACATACAGTCTACCAAGTTTTGGTTATGATATTTTAGATAAAGTAAAAATTACAGGTAAGCACCAATCTGCCTATTTTAAAAAATCCATCAAAGATAATTCAGAAGCTGAAAAAAGCGGTACTAGAATGTACAATCAACTTTCTGCTAGTTATCCAATGATAAAACCTTGGGGATACGTCACACCCAAATTTTCATTGATTCATCTTTATGCATCTTACGATGAAGACAGTTTAGCTGGTCAAAATTTATCTAAAAAAGCTGGAACGTATTCCGTTTTTACGCCACAAGTTAGTTTGGATACAGGATTGTTTTTTGAAAAATCAGGCTCTCCTTTTAATTTATTTGATGAATTAGGCGGCTATCAAACCATATCTCCGCGTTTAAAATACATTTATACGCCTTACAAAAATCAAAAATCCATTCCCAATTTTGATACAACCATTTCGCAAATCAGTTACAACCAATTGTTAGCTGACAGCTGGTTTTTGGGCTATGACCGTATTCAAGATTTACATGCTGTAACGCCCGCTTTAAATTATCGTTATGTTGACAAACATGGACGCATACGCTTTGATGGCGGTATCGCTGAGCAAATTTTATTAGAAAATATTAAAGTTGGCATTGATAACAGTGAGACTTTTACGGGGCATAATTCTGGTCTAGCATGGCAATTTAGCACCCAGCCCAAGGAAAATATTTGGCTTGATGCTGCTGGCGCTGTAAAATCCAATTACGACTTAAACTCTGTGGTTGCTCAGCTGCGCTATCAACCTAATGAACAAAGTTTATTTAATGTTGGTTTTATTAAGCGTAGAGAACATAAAGCAACAGGACAGCTTGCTTTATCAGCTTATACTGCTTCTGCCATCTTCCCAATCAATAATCGCTGGCGACTACTTTCTCAGGCCCAATATGACCAGAAAAATGGTCGATTGCTTGACATCTTAACCGGAGTTAATTATGAAGATTGCTGCTATGGTGTGTCTATCTATGCTCGACGTTATCGCAATGACTTAACACCAAATTCTGGTATGAACAATGCAATTATGGCAGAAATTCGCTTAAATGGTCTCAGCAGTGGCGGTAAATTAAATCGAATCATGAGTGATAAAGTGATGGGTTATGACAATGCTCAAAATGCATGGCAACAAAATAATTAATTGATTTCATGACAACCCAAAGCATATTATCAAATATTTTGTTTGGCAAAGTTTGACGTGTTTTTGACTAAATGTTAAACTAAATTCAATTTATTTTTGGAAAATTCTATGAAAAACAAATTTTTAGCTAAACCATTAAGTGCAGGTTTATTGGTTTTAGGTTTGGTAACCTCCATCAGCACCTTTGCTAATATCAGCGTCAATCAAAGTACCAATGGAATTTTAGCGCAGGTAAATGATGAGGTGATTTTAAAGAGTGAACTTATTGCCGCCAGCCGTGAACTTGCCAAAGAATATCAAGCCCAACATATCAGTATTGACAATCAGCAACTGCAAAACCAAGCACTTAATGAGCTGGTTACCAAAAAACTTCAGCTGGGTATTATCAAACGTTCTGGTTTTGTTCCCAATGAAAACCTAATTAATCAACAGTTAGAGCAGATTGCCGCCTCTCGTGGCTTTAGTAATTTAAGCGATTTTCAAAAAGCGCTTGATGCCCAAGAAGCGGGAGGTTATAGCAAATTACGCGCTCAATTAATTGAGGAAGCCTCTTTGGGAGCTTTGTGGCAAGCCCAAGTTGCTCCTCGTATCAAGATTACTAATCAAGAAATTGATGCCTTTTTAAATTCACCTGAAGGCAAAAACATTAATGTCAAACAGACCTTGATTTCAGAATGGCAAACCAGCCACATGCTTGCTCAGGTTGATGATAGCCGCACTGACGCTATGGCGCAACAAAAAATCAATGCGTTGTATACTCAATTACAACAAGGGGCGGATTTTGCAAACCTTGCCGCTACTTATTCTGATGATACAGGGTCAGCCACCCAAAAAGGCAGTCTTGGCTGGGTCAGTGAGGGACAAATGGTTCCTGAATTTGAAACGGTAATGAAAAATACTGAAACTGGAGATTATTCAGCGCCCTTTCGTTCACAATTTGGCTGGCATATTTTAAAAATCAACAACAAACGCCAACGTGATATTACCGAACAAAAACGGGCAGAGACAGCACGTGAAATTTTATTTAACCGTATGGCAACCCAAGCTGAAGAAGACTGGGTTCAAGAACTCAAAGCAGGTGCTTACATTCATATTGTTGAATAATCTCTATTAAATAATTCCACAAGGGTGTTACCGTTCATTCTGATGAGCGGTTTTTTTATGCCATTTTTTGGCAATTTTACCGATAAACTGACAAATAAAGACGATAAAATAACTCTTTTTACTACATATTTCTATCATTTGTTTACATTTTCATAAAGAACTTGCTTTTTGTCTGATTAAACGCTATTCCATCAAAAATATACAAATGTATTCTGTTATGGCACAAATATTGCGTGATTATTTCTATTATCTTACCCAACAATATTAGAGTCTGCCATGAAACAAATGTTTATTTATTTAAATCCTTTGGATTCCGCCCAAGCCAAAGCCGCCAGAATTATTGCTGATTCTGATACCAGATACATTGTGATTAGTGAACAAACAAAAAAATCCCCAAAAACCATCATTCAAAAAAAACGTGGTCACGCTGACTTAGAAATTATCAATGAAGAAACTGGTGAGAATTTAATCATTGAGGGGTATTACGATAAGACAAATATAGATTTGATTGGTTTAGGGGGTGATAATGCATACCATGGTTATATTGCTCAAAGTGGTACAGAAAATTTTATTTTAACTGATCAGTTACTTTACAACAATAACACCCAAAATACCATCAGTCCAATCATAAAGAACTCGCTGATTGGAGCAGGCGCTTTAGGAACCCTATTAATTGCCAGCCAATCAAAAGGTAATGATAATCATTACCCAACGCCAACGCCAACGCCAACGCCAACGCCAACGCCAACGCCAACGCCAACGCCAACGCCA